>JARYMO010000124.1 GCA_029907055.1 Syntrophomonadaceae bacterium
TGGTGGCAGGGGCCACGGTGGCGGTGTCGGTGGATGCCCCCGGAGGTTACCTGTGGGGATTGAGCGCGGGCGGCCACGGGGTGGGGGTGACGGCGGCGGGGCTGGCAGACGCCCTGCACATGGCTGCCCGCGTGTGTGGCGCACTCGCCTGCCTGGGGTTCCTTTCCTTCAGCACCCCGGTCGCCGACCTCTTCGCGCTGGCCGAGAGAGTGCCGGGCTGCGGACTGATGGCGGAGCTCGCCATGCTGGTGTATTCATCGCTGCACGTGATGCTTGACACCGCCGCGCGCATGCACCAGGGGCAGGCCAACCGACTGGGGTACACCAGCTACCGCAACAGCATGCGGTCCCTGGCGCTGCTGGCGTCGGGACTGTTCCTGCGTTCGCTGCAGCGCTCCCGCGGCGTTCACCTGGCCCTGCAGGCCCGGGGCTACCAGGGGCGCCTGCGGGTGGCGACCACCCACCGGGAGGTGTCATGGCCGGTGATGTGTGCCATTGGCATCGCCGGGGTCCTGGTGCTGGCAGCCGCCGCCGGAGGGGAGTGGACGTCCTGGTGACTGACACGGTACTGTCGGTACAGGGGGTGGTCTTCGCCTACCCCGATGGGACCTGCGCCCTGCGGGGGGTGAGCCTGGACATCCCGCGTGGGCGCAAGACGGCAGTGCTGGGCCCCAATGGAGCCGGCAAGACCACGCTCCTGCTCCACCTGAACGGGACCTGCCGCCCGCTGCGCGGCGAGGTGAAGCTGGACGGGGTGCCGGTTTCCTACGGGCGCCGCGAGCTGGCCCGGTTGCGCCAGGCGGTGGGGGTGGTGTTCCAGGACGTGGACCTGCAGCTGCTGGGGGGGACGGTGTTCCAGGACGTGTCCTTCGGGCCCATGAACCTGGGCCTGGCGATGCCGGAGGTCAAGGAACGGGTGGCCGATGCCCTGGAGCGTATTGGCATCGGGCACCTGGCCTCGCGACCGGTTCACTCGCTCAGCCACGGCGAGAAGAAGATGGTGGCGGTGGCGGGGGCGCTGGCCCTGCGCCCGCGCGTCCTGGCGCTGGACGAGCCCACGGCCGGCCTGGAACCGCGGGCGGCCACGCAGCTGCTGCAGGTGCTGGACGGACTGGCCGCCCAGGGCACCACCGTGGTCATCTCCACCCATGACGCGGACATCGCCCTCTCCTGGGCTGACCGACTGGTGGTGATGGAAGCGGGCAGCGTGGTGTGCACCGGCAGCCCGCGCGAGGTCTATGCTGCCCGCTGGACGGAGGGCTACCTGGCATCAGGTCCGCCGGCTGCGGTGCAGATCTACTGGTTCCTCCGCGAACGGGGCTTGTGGCCGGAGATGCTGCCGGTGCCGACCGACCTGCGCCAGCTGTTGTCGCACCTGGAGCTGCTGGCAGGCGCCGGGGGGAGCCGGGGTGCGGAAAGGGGATGACAGGCCTGCACGCCTTCATGATTGCTGGTACCCACAGCGGCGTGGGCAAGACCACGCTGACGGCCGGGGTAATGGCTGCCCTGCGCCGCCGGGGGCTGCGGGTGAGGCCCTTCAAGGTGGGGCCTGACTACATCGATACCGGGTACCATCGCCTGGCGGCGGGGGCCGAGTCCTGGAATCTCGACCTCTGGATGCTGGGGGAGCCACACCTGCGCGCGGCGTTTGCCCACGCCTCCCAGGGGTGCGACGTGGCGGTGGTGGAAGGCGTGATGGGCCTCTTCGATGGGGTTGGCACTACGCCCGAGGGCAGCAGCGCCGAGGTGGCAAAGCTGCTGGGAATACCGGTAGTGCTGGTGGTGGACGGCAAAGGCATGTCCACCAGCGCCGCCGCCCAGGTGATGGGGTATCGCGATTTCGACCCCGCGCTGAGGCTGGCGGGCGTAATCCTCAACCGGGTGAGTGGCGAGGGGCACTTCCGCCTGTTGCGCCAGAGCATAGAACGGTACACGGGGGTGCCAGTAGTGGGCTGGCTGCCCCGTGATGCCAGGGTTGCACTGCCCAGCCGCCACCTGGGGCTGTTGCCGGCGCAGGAGATGGCCGGCGCTCGGCAGGTAGTGGAGCGTGCCGCGGCCCTGGTGGAGGAACACCTGGACCTGGACGCCTTGCTGGGTGCGGGGACGAGCCTTGTTCCCGAGGCTGTCCCGGTTGATGCCCAGCCCGCTGCGCAGCCGGTGCGGCTCGCCATTGCGCGCGACGAGGCCTTTTCCTTCTATTACCCTTCCAGCCTGGAGATGCTGCAACGGCAAGGGGCCGTGTTGTGCGAGTTCAGCCCCCTGCGCTCGGCCGGGCTGCCGGAGGCCGTGGCCGGCCTCTACCTGGGCGGCGGGTTCCCGGAGGTGTTCGCCGAGGAGCTGGCCTCCAACCGACGGCTGCGGGAGTCACTGCGCCGGCACCTGGAGGCGGGATTGCCCTGCTACGCGGAGTGCGGAGGGCTGATGTACCTGGCCGGGGAACTGGTCACCGCCGGCGGGAAGGCCTACCCCATGGTGGGCTTCCTGGACGGAAGGGCGCGGATGACCGACCGCCTGCAGCGCTTCGGGTACGTGCAGGTGGAACTGGAGCGGCCCACGGTGCTGGGACCGGCAGGCGCGTCCTTCCACGGCCACGAGTTTCACCACTCGGTGGTGGAAGGCATCAGCGCAGAGACCGCCATGACAGTCACTTCCACCCTCTCGGGGCGGAGTTGGCGGTGCGGTTTCAGGCGTGCCAACGTGCTGGCCGCCTATGCCCACCTCGATTTCTGGAGTAACCCGGAACTGGCCCGACACTGGCTGGCGGTATGCCGGCAATGGCAAGGGGGGTGCTGAGGGTGGCACGGAGCATCATGATCCAGGGTACTGCCTCCTCGGTGGGCAAGAGCCTGGTGGTGGCCGGCCTGTGCCGGCTGCTGCGCAATGCGGGCTACCGGGTGGCCCCTTTCAAGGCCCAGAACATGTCGCTGAATTCCTTCGTTACCGCTGAGGGCGGTGAGATGGGGCGGGCCCAGGTGGTACAGGCGCAGGCAGCCGGCATCGCCCCTTCCGTGCTCATGAACCCCATCCTCCTCAAGCCCAGCGGGAACGCGCACAGCCAGCTCATCGTGCTGGGAGAGGCCAGGGGGACCTACACCGCCGAACAGTACTACGAGCTGGTGCCGGACCTGGAAGCCACGGTGCGCGACGCCTACCGGCAGCTGGCGCAGCAGTACGAGGTGGTGGTGCTGGAGGGAGCGGGCAGTCCGGCGGAGATCAACCTTCGCCACCGGGACCTGGTCAACATGGGCATGGCCCACCTGGCTGGCGCCCCGGTGCTGCTGGTGGGGGACATCGACAAGGGGGGCGTGTTCGCCGCGTTGCTGGGGACCAAGATGCTGCTCTCCCCGGCCGACCAGCAGATGATCCGCGGGGTGGTCATCAACAAGTTCCGCGGTTCACGGGCCGTCCTGGAGCCGGGTTTGCGCCAGCTGGAGCACCTGATGGGCGTCCCCTGCCTGGGGGTGATCCCCTACACCAGGGTGCAGCTGGACGAAGAGGACGGGGCCATCGAAGAGCTGGAGGCGGGGGCGCCGGCGCTGGAGCACGCCGATGCTGATTTCACGGTGGCAGTGGTGCGCCTGCCCCACATCTCAAATTTCACCGACTTTGACACCCTGGCGCGTCTGCCCCGCACCAGGATGATCTATGCCTGGCAGCCGCGGGACCTGCAAGGGGCGGCGCTGGTGATCCTGCCGGGCAGCAAGAACACGGTGGCCGACCTGCTGCACCTGCGCACCAGCGGGATGGAGCGGGCGGTGTGCGAGCACGCGCGCCGCGGGGGGTTCGTCATCGGCATCTGCGGTGGATACCAGATGCTGGGCACGCGCATCCTCGATCCACAGCGGGTGGAGAGCCCGGTGGCGGAGGTGGAGGGCATGGGCCTGCTGGCGGTCACCACTACCTTTGCGGCCCGCAAGCGCACCTGCCAGGTGCAGGGCAGGTTCCTGGCCGGGGCCGGGGAATGGACGCGGGACCTGGCCGGGCGCCCCTTCCAGGGCTACGAGATCCACATGGGCCGCAGCCAGGCGGCACCGGGAGTGCCGCCCCTGGTGGCGGTGACCCGCGACGACGGCTCGCAGGTGACTGACGGCGCCGCCAGTTGCGACGGCCGGGTGATAGGGACCTACGTCCACGGCCTGCTCGATGACCCGGTCATCGCGGCCGGCCTCATCAATCACGTCCGCCGCATGCGGGGCCTGCCCGAGATCGAGGTATCGGACGCCGACTGGCGGACCAGCTGCCAGCGGGAACACGACCGCTGGGCCGAGATCCTGGGCGCCAACCTCGACCTTGACGCCCTCGGCCGCATCATGGGGCTGGACCTGAAGAGGGCACCGGCGGGCGGCCCGGCGGGAGCTGGTGGTCAGGCCGGGCCCGGGGGCAGGGGCTTGCCGGCTGCAGGTGAATCCAGCACCTCGTTCATCGCCCCGGTCCGGTAGCCCTGCAGGTCCAGGGCGACGTAGACGTAGCCGGCACGCCTGACTCCTTCCAGCAAGCGGGCGCGGAGCGGCGGGTGCAGCGCCCGCTCCAGCTCGGCGGGCTCCAGTTCGATGCGTGCCACCGGGCCGTGGTGGCGGACGCGCACCGTGCGGAACCCGCACTCCCTCACCGCCTCCTCCGCGGCGGCCACCTGGGCCAGCAACTCGCCGCTGATGGCGGTGCCGTAGGGGATGCGCGTGGCCAGGCAGGACTCGGAAGGGCGGTCCCAGCCGGGGACCCCCAGCGCGCGGGCGGCGGCGCGGATCTCCTCCCGCGTCAGGCCGGCATCCCGCAGCGGGCTGTCGATTGCCAGTTCCTGCAGGGCCCTGCGCCCGGGCCGGAAATCCCCCTCGTCGCTGGCGCTGGTGCCGTCAACCACGCGGGACAGGCCTGACTGGCGGGCGATGTCCTTCAGGATGCCGAAACGACGGCGCTTGCACAGGTAGCAGCGGTCCGGGCGGTTCGCGCGGAACTCCGCCTGCTCCAGGTCGGAAACGGCCACCAGCCGGTGGCGGGCGCCCAGCGCGGCGGCGCAGGCCAGGGCGGCCTCGGTCTGCGCCGCCGTGTGCAGCTCCGAGTCGATGGTCACAGCC
>JARYMO010000125.1 GCA_029907055.1 Syntrophomonadaceae bacterium
CCCCTCGAACCGCCCCTCCCTGCGGCGCCTGCTGCGGGGGCGGAGGCGCCGAAGTCCTCCATGCCCACGACTGTCCCGTGCGGCCCCACGTAGCGGTGCCAGCCCAGCGGGCTGCCGGCTTCAATGGCCACCCGCCGGGTGATGCCGGGAGGCAGCACCGCGCGCCGGTACTCTTCGCTCTGGCGCTCGAACAGCTCCCAGCTGGGCATACTGACCACCCGGGTGGGGATGCCGTCCGCTTCCAGCCCCTGGGCGGCCTCCAGCGCCACGTGCACCTCGGACCCGGTGGCGAGGAGGATTGCGGCCGGAGTGGCGCCGGCCGGGTCTTTCAGCACGTAGGCGCCCCGGGCCACCCCGCTGGCCGGGGCGTAGTGGGTGCGGTCCAGCACCGGCACGTTCTGGCGCGTCAGCACCAGCGCCACCGGTCCCCAGGACTGCACGGCCACTCGCCACGCCTCCGCGGTCTCGTTGGCATCGGCCGGGCGCAGCACGGTGAGGCCGGGGATGGCGCGCAAGGAGGCCAGCTGTTCCACCGGCTGGTGGGTGGGCCCGTCCTCGCCAAGGCCTATGCTGTCGTGGGTGAACACGTAGATGACATGCAGGCCCATCAGTGCTGCCAGGCGGACGGGGGGCAGCATGTAGTTGGAGAAGACCAGGAAGGTGGCCCCGAAGGGCAGGAGACCGCCGTGCAGGGCCATTCCGTTGAGGATGGCGCCCATGGCGTGCTCGCGCACCCCGAAGTGGATGTTGCGGCCGCCAGGGTCGTGGGCCGAGAAGTCCCCGCCGCCGCGGATGCCGGTCTTGGTGGAGGGCTCCAGGTCTGCCGCGCCCCCCACCAGGTAGGGAATGCGCCCGGCCAGAGCGTTCAGCACGGTCCCGGAAGCAACCCGGGTGGCCAGGCCGCCGGCATCCGGCGCGAAGGCAGGAATATCCGCGTCCCAGCCCTGCGGCAACTGTCCCTGCCACCACTGGTTCCATTCGGCAGCCAGTTCGGGGTAGGTCCGCTGGTAGTCCAGCCAGAGAGCTTCCCAGGCCGCCTGCCACTGGCGCCCCCGCTCGAGGGCGGTGCGGAAATGCTGCAGGGCCTGCTCGGGAATGAAGAAGGCGGGCTCCAGGGGCCAGCCCAGGTTGAGCTTGGTGGCGCGCACTTCGTCGGCACCCAGCGGTTCGCCGTGGGCCGAGGCCTTGCCCGCCTTGCCGGGGCTGCCAAACCCGATCTGGGTGCGCACCATGATGAGGGAGGGCCGCGCGTGGTCCGCCTCCGCCTCCCGCAGGGCAGCAGAAATCGCCTCCACGTCGTTGCCGTCCTCGACCTGCAGCACCTGCCAGCCGTAGGAACGGAAGCGCGCGCCGCGGTCCTCGGTGAAGGTCAGGTCGGTGCTGCCTTCAATGGAGATGCGGTTGTCGTCGTACAGGCAGATGAGTTTGCCCAGTTGAAGGTGGCCAGCCAGCGAGGCTGCCTCGTGGCACACCCCCTCCATCAGGTCCCCGTCCCCGGCCAGCACGTAGGTGCGGTGGTCGACCACCGGAAAGCCGGGGCGGTTGAAGCGGGCCGCCAGGTGGCGCTCGGCCATGGCCATGCCGACCGCGTTGGCCAGGCCCTGGCCCAGTGGCCCGGTAGTGGTCTCCACCCCGGGGGTGAGCCCGTGTTCGGGGTGGCCGGGGGTGCGACTGCCCCACTGGCGGAAGCGCTGCAGTTCCTCCAGCGGCAGGTCATACCCGGTCAGGTGCAGGAGCGCGTAGAGCAACATGGAACCGTGGCCGGCCGAGAGCACGAAGCGGTCCCGGTTGGGCCAGAGGGGGTCGCCCGGGTTATGGCGCAGGTGGCGGGTCCACAGGGCGTACGCCATGGGGGCAGCGCCCATCGGCATCCCGGGATGCCCGGAACGCGCCTTCTCGATGGCGTCCACCGCCAGCATGCGGACCGTGTTGATACAGAGGCGATCAAGGTTTTCACTTCCGGTGGTCATGCGCTGCAGCCTCCTCCTCCAGGTCTGGGCCTCGCCCCCCGCGGGTGGGACGGGCGCGGCAACCGCGCAGCCGGCACCCGGCCGGCGCGACGCCAGGGGCTCACCGCCTGCAGATGCGGTCCTCCCTCTGCAAGCCTTTCGTCGCCCCGGCCGGGATTCCCTGCCGGGCGCGGGCGCGGCCGCTGAAACACGAACAAGCAAGGGGTGTCCCTTGCTTGTCCAGGCAGATGAGGTGCCAGTAATGGTGCGCCCGACAGGAATCGAACCTGTGCACCTGGCTCCGGAGGCCAGCGCTCTATCCCCTGAGCTACGGGCGCGTGCGTAATATAGTATACCAGAGCGCCACGCGAATAGCAAAGGAATTAGCGGGGGCCCGTCACTCGCGCAAGGGGCCGCCGCCAGCACAGTGACAACAGGAAGCCGGCCAGCGTGATCCCCGCTGCCACGCGGTAGGTCGCGGCCAGGGCGGAAGAGAAGGCCGCGGGGTCGGGGGCGACAGCCGCTGACGGGGGCATGAACCAGGTGAACAGGGCAGCCGAGGTCACCACCCCCAAGGCGAAGAAAAGGTTGCGCACGGTGGCCACCAGCCCGCCCAGGTAGCCGGCCTTGTGCCGGGGGGCAGCGGAGAACATCGAGTTGTTGTTGGGGGAGCCGAACATGCCGATGCCCACTCCCAGCAGTGCCAGGGCGCCGCCCGTACAGACCAGGGGCGTGTGGAGGGTGACGTCGGACAACAGCGAAAACGCCGCGGTCATGGTGAACAGGGCCAGCGAGACCAGGCGGTCGGGGCCGAAGCGGTCGGACAGGCTCCCGGCCACGGGCGCGGTCACCGCCATGGCAGCAGGGAGCACGGTCATGAAGAGACCGGAGCGAGTAGGCGGAAACGCCATGGCCTTCTCCAGGTAGAAGGGCATCAGGAAGACCGCGAACATCTGGCCCAGGTAGTTGCACCCGGCCAGCAGGTTGCCGCGGGCCACGGCCGGAATCCGCAACAGCGACCAGTCCAGCAGCGGTTCGCGCACGCGGGACTCCACCCACACGAAGGTGCTGCCGAGCACGGCGGCCAGACCGAGCAGGACGTAGGCCGGGCTGGCGGCTCCGGCCAGGGCCAGCATCATGGTGACGAGGGTTGCTGCCAGCAACGCCCCCCCTGCCAGGTCGAAGCGGCTGCGGGACCGGGCGGTGTCGGTCGGCTGCAGGTAGTGCCAGCCCAGCACCGAGCCGACGATGCCCAGCGGAACATTGATGAGGAAGATGGAGGGCCACCCGAAGGACCCCACCAGCAGACCGCCCAGACCGGGCCCCACCATGTTGCCCATGCCGACCACCGTGCCGGAAATGCCCAGGGCCTTGCCCCGCTGCTCCGCGGGGAAGGCATTGGTAATGAGCCCCACGCCGGTGGCCATCATCATCGAGGCGCCCAGCCCCTGGAAGCAGCGGTGGGTCGCCAGCCAGGCCAGGCTGGTGCTGGTGCTGCACAGCCACGAGCCGAGGGAGAAGATGACGAACCCCCAGGTGTAGATGCGGTGACTGCCGATGCGGTCCCCTACCCAGCCGAACAGCAGCAGGGTGGAGGTGATGACCACGATGTAGGCGGTGGTCACCCACTGCACCTGGGCGATGGAAACGCCGAAGCGGGCGGCGATGGAGGGGTTGGCGATGTTGACGATGCTCCCGTCCAGCGTGGACATGAAAATGCCAATCGACACTACGGCCAACACCGGCCACTTGCTCTGCACCCCGCGCACCCCCGCGTATCCCGCATCTTTCTCCAGATTACCCTTTCCCGGCGGAAGCTTCAATCTTCCCCCCACTCCCTTCCTTCAAAGGGCAGGGCATGCGTGGTACGATGGAGGGTGGAACAAGGGGGCAAGGCAGGTGGAGCGAGTGAAATCGCTGGGAATCTGTATCGGAGCATCGACCGTCAGCGTGGCGATGCTGGAAGTATCAGCGGCCGGGGGCGTGGAGGTGACCCTCTCCACGGGCACGCCGCACGAGGGTGACCCTCGGCGGGCCCTGGCCACGCTCCTGGAGCAGGTGTCGCCGACCGGAACGGACTTCCTGGCCGTTACCGGCAGGAAGTTTCGTTCCCTGCTGGCGGTGGCGTCGCTGTCCGAACCGGAGGCGGTGGAGTACGCATACGGGTGGGCCGCGAGGGGCGGTGCCAAACCGGGCCTGCTCATCAGTGCAGGGGGCGAAACCATCATCGCCTACCGCATGGACCGCCACGGCAAGATCTGCGACGTGGTGACCGGCAACAAGTGCGCGGCTGGCACCGGGGAGTTCTTCCTGCAACAGCTGCGGCGCATGGACGTGGAACTGGAGGAGGCGGTGGCCTCGGCGGACCTGGACAACCCGCACCGGGTGTCAGGCCGATGCTCGGTCTTCTGCAAGAGCGACTGCACGCACGCCCTCAACAAGGGAGCGGCCAGGGAGCGGGTGATTGCCGGCCTGTGCGAGATGATGGCGGCCCGCATCCTGGAGCTGGTGCGGGACAACACTGGGGAACGGGTAATGATGGTGGGGGGGATGACCGAGAATACCGCCGTGGTGGAGCTGGTGCGCCGGCGAATCCCCCACCTGGAGATCCCGGCCTGTGCACGCACCTTCGAGGCGGTGGGCGCCGCCCTGTGGGCGCTGGAGCAGCAGCAGCGTGCACCAGCCAACCTGGTAGGCCTCTTCGCGCCGCCGTCGCGTTCGTTTGCCTGCCTGGAGCCGCTGGCGGCCTTCGCCGACCGCGTGCGCTTCCACGAGCCGGTGCGCAGTACGGCCCGCGCCGGCGATGAGTGCGTGCTGGGCCTGGACGTGGGCTCGACAACCACCAAGGCGGTGGTGGTGCGGCGGTCGGACCTGGCGTTGCTGGCCAGCTGCTACCTGCGCACCAACGGGGACCCGGTGGGGGCCGCCCGCAAGTGCTACCGCCAACTCAACGACCAGGTGGGCGACCTGGTGCGCCTGGTGGGCCTGGGGGTAACCGGCTCCGGGCGGCAGATCGCAGGGCTGCACGCCCTCACCGCCGGGGTGGTGAACGAGATCGTGGCGCACGCGGCAGCGGCGGTGCATTTCGATGCCGGGGTG
>JARYMO010000126.1 GCA_029907055.1 Syntrophomonadaceae bacterium
CGAGGCCCTGGACGCCAGGGGAGCGGCCGATGTGCCGCTCATCGGAGGCGGAGTGATGTCCGCTGATGACGCGGCGCAGCTCAAGCAGTCCGGGGCCATGGCCGAATTCTTCGGCCCCGGTACCCCTCTGCCGGCCATCGTGAGCTGGATACAGGAGACCTGGCAGGGGTCGCCGCGTCGGGGCGGAGCCTGAGAGCAGCGGTGAGCGGCGATCCTCGTGAAGGGGGCTTTGTTGGTGGCTATCATCGATGAGGTGCCAATGGAAGAGATGGTGGAGAAGGCCAAGGAAGCAGCCAGGAACAACTTCCGTTCGGGCTTGAATTGTGCCGAGTCAGCCTACGCGGCCCTGGTGGAAGTGGGGCTGGTCGATTTTCCTCCCGAAACGGTGGCCATGGCCACCGCCTTCGGGGGCGGCATGGGGCTGTTCGGTGGGGCCTGCGGCGCGCTGGTAGGGGCGTTGATGGGTGTCAGTGCGGTGCACGGCCGCCGCAACCCCCGGGAGGGTACCCAGCAGGAGATCATCGACCGCCTGTACGGAAATCCTGGCTTGTACCGGTTCTTCAACCAGTTCCCGCACCGCTTCCAGGAGAAGTTCGGTGCGACCACCTGCGCGGAACTCAACCGCGACTACCCCGAGTGGTTCGACAAGAACCGCTTCCGCAACTGCATGAACATCACCGTCGAGGCCACCGGCATGGCGGTGGAGTTCATCTACCAGGGAGCGCGCGAGGGCTACACCCAGCCCTTCGGCAAGAACATGGCGGGCAAGGTGTAGGGGGCCCAGGCCGCAACGTGCAGGCGAGGGAGGAATGAACCGCCGAGAAGCCGATTCTCGGCGGTTCTTTTCCAGGGAGGAGGAGAAGATGCGGGAACCGCTCATGATGCACGTGGATCACAGCGTGTTCTTGCGCGACGGGAGCCTGGTGCTGGTGGACCGGCGGTACCTGCCGCGCCAGCTGAGGGAAGTGGTGTGTGCTGATTTCCAGGCGGTGGCGCGGGCTATCGAGGAGATGGTGGTGCAGGGAGCGGGTGACATTGCCATCGCAGCCGGCTACGGCCTCTACCTGGCCGCCCGGGAGGCGGTGCACCGGTGCAGCGACACCGCCCAGGCCGAGGCGTACCTGCAGCACGCGCGCGACCGGCTCATTGCCACCAGGCCGACCGGCTTCCACCTGGCCGCGCTGCTGGGGAAACTCTGGGAGCGGCGCGGGAGGGTTGACGAGTGGCCGGAGCGCATCCTGGCTGGAGTGCGCCGGGCCGTCGACACCCAGCAGCGGCGTGCCCGCCTCACCGGCGAGTGGGCGGCCACCCTGCTGCAGGACGGCGATGCCATTCTCACCCACTGCTTCCCGGGGGCGGCGCTCCTCTACATGCTGCAAGCAGGCAAACGCGCCGGGATGGAGGTGCGCGTCATCGCCGACGAGACCCGGCCATACCTGCAGGGGGCCCGCCTCACGGCGTGGTCGGTGGCGGAGCTGGGGGTCCCGGTTACCCTCATCACCGACAACATGGCGGGTTTCTGCATGGCGCGGGGGATGGTCTCCAAGGTCTTCACGGCCGCCGACCGCATTGCCATGGACGGTACGGTGGCCAACAAGGTGGGTACCTTTCAACTGGCCGTGCTCGCCCGCTACCACCAGTTGCCGATGTACATCCTGGGCTATGGAGGGCCGGATGTGTCCTGCCGCCGGGGCGCTGACATCGTCATCGAGATGCGGGACCCCGGCGAGGTGTTGACCTGTGCCGGTGTTCCCATTACGGCCGAGGGAGTGGACGCGTTCTACCCTGCCTTCGACCTGACGCCGGCCGAACTCGTTACCGGGGTGGTGACCGACCGCGGCATCCTGTCCCCGGCTACAGTGGGGGACTACTGGAAGTTGCCGCGAGGGGGTGAAGGAGCTGGACCTTCGCGAGGCGCTGGGGCGGGTGCTTGAACTGGAGGAGGCGGCCCGCGCCATGGGGTGCGAGGCCCGCCTGCTGCTGGCCAGGGATGTCCGGGTCGACGAACGGGTGCGCATGCAGTGCAGGGTCAACCTGTGCGGGCATTACGCGCGCAACCTGATGTGTCCCCCTTACGTCGGCGGCCTGGAGGAGACCCGGGCCCTGCTGGAAAAGTACACCTTCGCCCTGCTGCTGCAGATGCACCGCCAGGAGTTCCCGCAGGGAGTTGAAGCCGCGTTCCATGCCCTGGCGCTCGCCCTGGGGGACGCACTGGTGCGACTGGAGAAAACGGCCTTCGCCCTGGGGTTTCCCATGGCACTGGGTCTGGGCGCCGGCGAGTGCAAGCTGTGCGCGGACTGCGCTGCCGAAACGCGTGAAGACTGCCGGAGGCCGGAGGCGGCCCGCCCGTCCATGGAAGCCATGGGTATTCACGTCCTGGACACCTGTGCGCGGGCTGGTCTGTCGCTGGAGTTTGTGCCGGGCCGCCTGACAGTGACCGGGCTGTTGCTCATCGATTGAAGTCGGGGCCCGGGACTGGCTCGCCGCCCGCGCACGGGGAGAAAGGGGAATCGGGGATGGAAATCGGGAACCTGGTTACGATTGTAGGTTCCGGCCACCCGCTGCAGGGGATGCGGGGCAAGGTCATCGGGCGCCGCGGCCAGAGGGGACCGGATGACACGTGGATACTGGTGTTCGTGGACCAGCGCATGCGCTCTTACCTCATCCCGGAGTCCATGCTGCGCAAGGACGAGGACGAGGGGGTACTGCAACCCGGCGGATACGTGTGAGGACGCCCCTCACCACGGCTGGCTAACGCCCCATTTGCTCCAGGCGCATCGCCACCAGTTCGCCCTCGCGCATCGCGCTCTCGATGTTGCGGGGGCGAACTGCGTCTCCGATGAGGTGGAGGGCGCGCACGCGCCCCTTGAGCAGGGGGCTGGCGGGGTCGTACGGCGCGAAGCCCAGGGCCAGCACGGCGTGATCCACCTCGATCTCCCTTCGTTCCCCCTCGGCGCTCCTGACGGTGACCAGGCGGGAACTGGCCGCCAGGACAGTGGTCCCCAGCAGGACCTTGATGCCGGCACGCCGCACCAGCCCCAACAGGTCGGAACGGGTGCCGGGCTCCAGGCCCGCGGCCAGACTGGGACCCGCCTCCAGCAAGGTCACCTGGTTGCCGTGCGCTGCCAGGTAGAGAGCGGTCTCACAGCCGGTACGTCCGCCCCCGATGACCGCTACCCTGCTGCCCTGTACCGGTACGTCCTGGCGCAGGAGCTCCACTGCCTGCTGCAGCTCCCCCGTGGCGACCCCGTCAGGGAGCAGCAGCGGGGTGCTGCCGGTAGCCACGATGGCGATCTCCGGTTGCACCTGGCTCAGCAGTACCTCGTCACACCGCTGGCCCAGGCGGACGTCCACCGGGGTCCGCGCCAGTTCAGCCATCAGGAACGTGCGCAGCTCATCCAGCCGCTCCTTGTGCGGAGGCCGCTTGGCAGCGGTGAGCATGCCTCCCAGTACCTTGTCCGCCTCGGCCAGGGTTACCCGGTATCCCAGGCGCCCCAGCGTCGCCGCGGCGGTCATGCCTGCCGGTCCCCCGCCCACCACCAGTACCCGCGGCCGCCGGGCAGACGCGGGCAGGGGGGCGGGCGTGGGCCACGACTCGCGCCCGGCCCTGGGGTTGACGGCGCAGGCGACGGTGAAGGCCCGGGACGCGCGGGTGATGCACGTGTTGCAGGAGATGCAGGGGCGAATGCGGGAGGGCTTGCCCTGGCGGGCGCGCATGGTCCAGCCCGGGTCAGCCAGGTGGGCACGCCCGACGAACACCATGTCTGCCTGGCCGGCGGCGATGACGCCGTCCGCGTACCAGGGGTGCCTGATGACTCCGCCGCCGATGACCGGGACCTTCACGTGGCGCCTGACCGCCTCTGCCAGGTACACGCGCCAGCCTTCCCGGTACGAGGCAGGCTCTACGATAGCCTGGGGGGACTCGTGCATGCCGCAGGAGACGTGGAGGTAGTGGGCGCCGGCCTCCTCCAGCAGGCAGGCCACGGCGACTCCTTCCTCCAGTTCCAGTCCCCCCTTGACGAAGTCCACGGCGTTGAAGCGCACGCCCACCACCAATCGAGGGTTCTCGGCCCGGATGCAGCGGAGGATGTCCGCCACCAGGCGGGCCCGTCCCCGGCTGTCCCCCCCGTACTGGTCCTGCCGGTGGTTGGTGGCCGGGGAGAGGAACTCGCTCAAGAGGTACCCGTGGGCGGCGTGCAGTTCGACGCCGTCGAACCCCGCTTCCTGGGCCAGCCGCGCCGCGCTGGCGAAGCGCTCCAGCAGGCGCGCGATGTCCTCGGGGCTGGCTTCCGCGGCTGGCGTGCGCTGCCCGTGGCGGCGACCGCCAGAGGGAGCGAGCGGCAGCTGTTCGCCGGCGAAGTGGGCAGGCGCCTGGCTCCCAGCGTGGTGAAGCTGGAGGAGAGCCAGGCCGCCCCCCAGCTTCATGCGCTCAGCCAAGAGGGCCAGCCCCTTCAGGTAACGGCGGTTGTCGATGACCAGCTGGTGCCAGGTGGCCCGGCCGCGAGGCGAATCCACGCAGGCGATCTCCGCCACCATCATCCCTGCTCCAGACAGGGCCCGGGGCTGGACATACTGCAGCAGCTCCGGTGTCACTTCCCCCTCTGCCGAGGCCAGCCCGCTGTGCATGGCCGGCACCACGATGCGGTTGGGAACAGTGTGGCCGCCGACGATGATGGGGGAAAACAGGTGCGTGAACTCTGCCATGGCCTTGCCCTCCTCCGGTCGGCGCCAGGAGGCGCCGGTTCTGTCTCTCATGTGAGTTACCTTCGACCGAGAGCGCTCGGTATCCTTCTCCACGGCAGGAGAACGACCGGGTGGCCCGGGGTGCCTGCAGGGTTCCTGCCGGGAGGACTCACGGGCAGGGGCCATGCCGGCCACCGCCTGCAGCGGGGAATGGGGGCGGGACTGCGTTCCTGCCGCCGCCCGCGCCAACCAAAGCGTGGTTAGTGGTTGTGGGCGGTACGGGGGCATGGTAAAATGGCACTGGATTGCCATTGCCTTCACGACAACGAGGAGAGGAGAGGAAAGCCGAGATG
>JARYMO010000127.1 GCA_029907055.1 Syntrophomonadaceae bacterium
CCCCCATCAGAGGCACCTTCTTATCGTCCATCTCGGCGCTGACCTTCTTCATCGACCAGGCAGCGACTCCCAGCGTGGCAGCCCACATGGCCCCACCCACGGCGGGGGAGATCAACGCGTCAGCCATGTGCATTCTCTTCAGCCCCTTTCTGCTCTTGCATTCCCCGGCCCAGCCGGGCTGCCAGGCCGGCACCACGGCGCAACGGCCTTGCACCCTCCTGGCCAGCCCTGGCCCGCTCCCCGGGCCATCTCCTGCCTTACGCCCACGCTCGGACAAAAAAACCATGAGCAAGGATCGATGGGCAGGCTGCCGCCCTGCGCTCCCCTTCATGGTTCGCCATTCGTGCCTCTGCAGTTGCGCCCCGTTTCGCCACGGGCCTCCGGGCCCGGTGTCGCGGCTGGCTGCCTTCATGACAACCCTCGCCCCGTACTCCCTACCATTCTCCGTGGAAGGCCGGGTTCCCTGCTGGTCGTGCCCCCTTTTTTCAGTTTGCTGCGCTGGCTGCTCCCTCCAGCCGGCCTGGAAGTCCTAGAAGCCCTTCACCAGCGTGAAGGTGCTGGTGACATCCCCGTCCGTCACCGAGAACAGCCAGTTGCCGGGAGCAGTGAGGAACACCCGTGCGCTCCCCGATTCGTCGGTGGCCACGCGCACCGGGTACCCCGCGCTGCGGCTGCCGGGGTAGGTGGCGCGCACCGTTGCCCCCGCCAGCGGCCGGCCGTGCTTGAGGACGGTGAACTCGTAGTGATCCCCCAGGTGCACGTGGCGGTGGGTGCGGGGAACGATTTCCAGCGGCAGGCCCACCGGCTCCACCCCCTGGTGATGATGGTGCCCCACCTCGATGATGACCTTGGCGTAGCAACGCCGGTCCCCCTCTTCACGGGCATACACCGTCACCAGGCCGTCTTCGCCCTGGCCCAGGCTGAGGCGCAGCCCCTGGCCTTCGGACTGCAGGCCCACCGCCACCTGCTGGCCCCCCCTCACCACGAATGCCTCCACCCGCTCGGCTGCCAGCCCCGGACCCGGGCGCATGCCCTTGCCTTTCCAGAGGGTCAGGCTGACCTCCTCGCCGGGGTGGAAATGCCCGTGCCCGGTGTCAGGGACCAGCCATAGCTCGGCGTCATCCGCGTCTACCTGCGGCCGCACCTCGTCCAGCACGATGCGGTGGCGTACCAGCTCCAGTTCGCGGATGCGCGCCTTCAGGATGCGCCGCTCTCCGAACACGCTCTCCAGCATGACGGTATCGTCCGCACCGGGCACCACGCGGTCCACCTTCTCCATCAGCAGCTCTTCCACCCCGTCCCGGACGAGGTACACGTTGGCCTCGCACATGTCCTCACGCCTCCCCCGCGCAGGGCCGGCACAGCCATCCTTGGCCGGTCTCCACCGCCCGGGTCTGCATGACGCCTTCCCCACAGCGCACGCAGCGCACCGAAGGGTGGATGCTGGCCCGCGGCGGCAGGTCGAGCTGCACCTCACGGTAGTCGAAGAGCTCTTCGAAGGGCAGGGACATGATCTGTTCCAGGATCCGCCCTCTGAGCTCCTCCCGCTCCAGTTCCTCTTCCTCGCTGAGGTCTGTCTTCTGGGCCAGCGCGCGGAAACGCTCGAACTCCGCACCGCGGAGGTTGCCCCACTTCTGGGCAATGCGCACGGCGCGGTGCCGCTCGCGGCTGGCGATAGTGTACACGTGCTTGCCGTGGTCCAGGAAAACCAGGTTGCCCTTCCCGAAGGTGCAGCCCAGGACGGCCTGGATGGCGTCCACCGCGCAGCTGTCGGTCTCCACGATGGCCACCAGCTCCTCGTCGCGGTCCGGGCTGACCCGCAGGAACTGCAGGGCAAACTCGGCAGCGCGCACCCCCATCAGCAGACCGGGGCACACGTGCCGGTGGAACTGCACCGCCTTTTCCAGGGGGCTCTGGCTCATGCACACGGGCGTTCCCTGCCTTTCGCTGTACTCGACCACCTCACGGCTGTCTCCTCCGCAACCGTTCTTCGTACAGCCCCCGCACTTCCTGCACCAGGCTCTCCACCTGCAGGGGCAGGGGCTCGTCCACCACCCCCACCACGCGGATGCCGCACCGGTTGAGCGGCAGCAGTACCTTGGCGGCAGGCGAGGAAGCCAGCGCCTCGGCCATTCTGGGGGTGAGCTCCCCGCAGAAGGCGTTGGCCGCCAAGACCGCCACCGAACCGGCCACCACGTCCACCGCTGGTGCGCAGAACACCACCGCGTTCTCCCCGCTGGCCGCCTCGTTGGCGCCTGCCTTGAGCATCACCGAGGCCGCCACCGCGTTGGTGCCCAGGCCGAGAATGGAGACCTGGTCTCCGAACTCGGCGCGCAGCCGCTCCACCACCAGGCGGCCGATGCCTCCCCCCTGCCCGTCCACCACCGCGATCCTCACGTCGTTCACCCCGCCCCGCTTTGCTTGCTTGTAAGTATAGCACAGCCTGCCGCTCCCGCCAGCGTTCCCTGCTGGCCGCGTGCAGGCACCCCTCCCCTCAGTCCCCCAACACTTCCACGGCGAACGGGAGGGTGGCCAGGATTTCTTCCACCTCGCGGCGGGTGTCCAGGGTGACGTACACCGCCACCAACCCTGCCGCCGCGTCCAGCGTGGATACGATGCCCAGGCCGTCGTAGCCCTCCATCAGCTTGGCCAGCAGGCCGATGCAGGCCGGCTCCAGGCGCAGCACGATTCGCTCCCCGCTACCCATGGGCTTCCACCACCCTGCGCACCAGGGTGAAGGGAGGCAGCGGGCCCGGCAGGGGGGCCCACACCAACTGCTGGGCGTGGCGCGCGCGGGGGAGCGGCCGCAAGTCCATGTCGTACAGCTCCCGCAGCCGCAGGCGGGTCAGCGCGGCCTCTCCCGGCGGCAGCAGTTCCAGCAGGTCGCCGACCCCGAAGTTGCCCCGCTGCTCCACCAGCGCCAGCCCCCGCTCCCCGTCGTAGTCCCGCACGATGCCGGCGAAGGCTACTGGCAGCCTCTTCTCCTCCTTGCGCAGGTCCTGCCCCTGGGCCGGCGTGCCCCACAGGAATCCCTCCGTGAACGGGCGCGTGGCCACCTTGTGCAACTCCTCCCACCACTCGTTTCGGCGAGACGTGGTCTGGCCAGCAGCCAGCGCGTCCAGGGCCTGGCGGTATACGCGGGTAACGGTGGCCACGTAGTGCAGGCTCTTCATCCGTCCCTCGATCTTCAATGCCCGCACGCCTGCGTTGCTCAGCGCCTCGAGGCGGTCGAGCAGGCACAGGTCGCGGGAGTTGAGGAGGTAGGACCCCCGCCCGTCCTCTTCCAGCGGGTAGTACTCGCCCGGGCGTTGTTCTTCCACCAGCGCGTAGCGGTAGCGGCAGGGATGGGCGCATTCCCCGCGGTTGCCGCTGCGCCCGGTCATGGCGCTGGACAGCAGGCAGCGCCCGGAGTACGCGATGCACATGGCCCCGTGGACGAATACCTCTACCTCCACCCCCGCTCCGGCGGCGATGTCGGCGATGTCCTCCAGCGTCGCCTCCCGCGCCAGGACCACCCGCCGTGCCCCCAGCTCGCGGTACACCCGCGCCGCCTCGGCGTTGGTGACGCTGGCCTGGGTGCTCACGGTGATGGGCACCTCGGGCGCATAGCGCCGGGCCAGGGCCATCACCCCCAGGTCCGCCACGATGATGCTGTCCACCCGCAAGGCGGCCAGCGACTCCAGGAACGCCGGCAGGCGCTGCAGGTCGCGGGTGTGGGCCAGCGCGTTCACCGTCACGTACACCCTCTTGCCCAGGCCGTGGGCCAGCGCCACCGCTTCCCCCAGGTCATGCGCGTCGAGGTTGCCGGCGGCGGCCCGCAGGCTGAACTCGGTCCCTCCCAGGTAGACGGCGTCGGCACCGAAGGCAAAGGCCGCTTCCGCCTTCTCCAGGGTGCCGGCGGGAGCGACCAGTTCGGGCTGCACCATCGGATATCCCCCTCTAGCGGCGGCTGGCGGCCACCGCCTGGTTGTGTTCTGCCAGTGTCCTCGAAAACTGGTGGCGTCCGTCCCCCACGTGCACGTAGTAGAGGTAGTCATGCCGCGCAGGGTGCAGCGCGGCGGCAAGGGAGGCCGCGCCGGGGGAGGCGATGGGACCCGGCGGCAGGCCCGGGTAGCGGTAGGTGTTGTAGGGCGAATCCACCTCCAGGTCGCGGTACAGCACGCGCGGACGATGCCCGCCCAGGGCGTAGAGGACCGAGGCATCCACCTGCAGCAGCATTCCCCGTTGCAGGCGGTTGTGCAGGACCCCGGCAATCACCGCCCGCTCCGAATCCAGCCGCGCCTCCTCCTCCACCAGCGACGCCAGCGTCACCACCTGCACCACGTCCATCCCCGCCGCTTTTGCGTCGGCTGCGAAGCGGCGCTCCCACTCGCGCGAGAAGCGGGCCAGCATCATGTCCACCAGCTGGGGGGCCGTGACCTCGGTGCTCACCTTGTAGGTATCGGGGAACAGGAATCCCTCCAGGCGGTTGTCCCGTGCCGGGATCCCGGCCAGGAAGCCGTAGTGGTACTCTCCCCGCAGGGCCTCTTCCCACTCCTCCTCGCTGCACAGGCCGCTGCGCACCACCACCTGGCCGATCTCGGCCAGGGTCAATCCCTCCGGTACGGTGAAGCTCACCATCATCACCCGCCCGTGGGCCAGGTCATCGGCGATCTCCGGCAGCGTCTGCCCGCGGTTGAAAAGGTACCGTCCCGCCTGCAGCCTGCCGTCCAGGCCCTGCACCCGACAGTACCACTCGAACACGCGGCGGTCGCGGATCAGCCCCTGCTGCTGGACCAGGTCGGCGACCTGGCGCGTCCCCGCGCCGGACGGCACCACCACCTGGATGCCTTCAGTATCCCCGGGATTGACCGCTGCCAGGCCCCGCTGCAGGAAGGCATACCCGCCCAGCGTCGCCAGCCCTCCCACCGCCACCACTGCCACCAGCACCCACACCAACCGCCGCTTCATCAGCCATCACACCCCTGCTCC
>JARYMO010000128.1 GCA_029907055.1 Syntrophomonadaceae bacterium
CCGCCGATGAGTTGCTGGCGCGGGTCCGCGCCCTCTCCCGCCGGCAGGGGGAAGTGGTGCTGGACGAACTGCGCTGCGCAGACCTGGCCCTGAACCTTGCCACCCGCAGCCTCCACTGCGGCAGCCGCTCGGTGCAGCTGGCCTTCAAGGAATTCGGGGTGCTGCGCCTGCTGATGGCCAATGCCGGCATCATCGTCCCCAAGGAAGACCTCATCGTCAAGGTGTGGGGACCGGAATCCGACGCGGAGGACAACAACGTGGAGGCCTACATTTCTTTCCTGCGCAAGAAGCTGCACTTCCTGGGCTCGCGGGCCGCCATCGTCACCGTGCGCAAGGTGGGCTACCGCCTGCAGGAGGCCCAGCCGTGATCGGCAGCCTGCGCCGCAAGTTCATCCTCATCAACATGGCGCTGGTCAGCCTGGTGCTGCTCATCGCGTTCTCCGCCATCTGCGCCTCCAGTTACCAGCGCGTGAAAGGCGACACGTTCAAGGTGATGCGGCGGATGGCCGAGGGCGAGCCCGGCGCTGCCCCACCGCCCCTGGACATCGGCGAACGACCGCCCCGGCCCGCTGCACCCATGCTGCCGGTGTTCGCCGTGGCGGTGGGCGAGGACGGCGAGGTTACGGCGGTGTCCAAGGAGGGAGTGGAGGTCACCGACCAGCTGGTCCAGCAGGTCACGGCCAGGGCGCTGGCCACCGGCAGCCGTGAGGGGTGCCTGGCGGACCTGCGCCTGCGCTTCCTGCGCCTCGACACCCCGCAGGGGACGAGGCTGGCCTTCGCCGACACCAGCCACGAGCGCGAGCAGATGGCCTCGCTGCTGCTGACCCTTTCCCTGGTGGGTGCCGGCGGCTTGGCCGCCTTCTACCTGGTCAGCCTCTTCCTCTCCTCCTGGGCCCTGCGCCCGGTGGAGAAGGCCTGGGAACAACAGAAGCAGTTCGTAGCCGACGCCTCCCACGAGCTGCGCACCCCGCTGGCGGTCATCCTGGCCAACACCGGCATCCTGCTCTCCCACCGCCAGGACCCCATCCAGCAGCACCTGAAGTGGGTGGAGCACACCCAGGCCGAGGCGGCGCGCATGGCCGAGCTGGTCGAAGACCTGCTGTTCCTGGCCCGCTCTGACGCCCCGCAGGCGCCGCAGCCGCATGCGCCCTTCCACCTCAGCGAAGAGCTGCTGGGATGCGTGCTGCGTTTCGAATCGCTGGCCTTCGAGCAGGGCGTCAGCCTGGCCAGCGACATCGCCCCCGGCATCGTGCTGGACGGCGACCGCGACCAGGTGCGCCGCCTGGCCCTCATCCTGCTGGACAACGCCTGCAAGTACGCGGGCCGGGGCGGGGAGGCCAGGGTCTCGCTGCGCGCGGTGCACGGCCACGCGCGCCTGGAAGTGCACAACAGCGGGGAGCCCATCCCTCCCCAGCACCTGGCGCGCATCTTCGAGCGCTTCTACCGCCCCGACGACGCGCGCAGCCGCGGGCACGGCGGGTACGGGCTCGGTCTGGCCATCGCCCGCGCCATCGTGGAGAACCACCGCGGGCGCATCAGCGCGGACAGCAGCGCGGAAAGGGGGACCACCTTCGTGGTGGAACTGCCGCTCACGTGGCGGGAGCCCGCAGGCAAAGGGGGAGGGTCGCGGTGAAGAGGAAGGAATGGGGAGGGCGGGCACCAGCGCGCACGGTGGTGCTGCTGCTGGCTTGGGTGCTGGGAGCTGCCCTGCTGGGCGCCGGGTGCGCCCGGCAGGAGCCGCCGCGTGACCTGCTGGCCGAGAAGAAGGCGGCCATCGCCACCGTCCAGCGCTTCGGGGCCCGCCTGCAGGCGGTGCCCCTGCTGGCGCCGCGCGAAACGCTGGAGCCCATCATGCGCGAGCAGTACGGGGACCTGGTGTCGCCCTCGCTGCTGGATTCCTGGCTGCGGGACCCCAGCACCGCCCCCGGGCGCCTGACCTCCAGCCCCTGGCCCGACCGCATCGACATCCTGGGTATCCGGGAGCTGTCGGGGTCGGCCTGGGAGGTGGAAGGCATCATCGTCGAGGTCACCAGCACCGAAGCGGCCAGCGGGCAGGCAGCGGCCACCCGCCCCGTCACCCTCACCGTGCGCAGGAGCGGCGACGCCTGGCTCATCGACCGGGTGCAGTTGGGCGAGTACCAGCCGGTGCCCTGAAGGGGCGTCGCGGGCGGGGGACCGGTACGTACTCTGCGCGCACCGTCGCGCGCCGGCAGCCGCTGCCGGGGTGGAGGAAGGGCGCAGGCACGAGGCGGAGAGGATGGAGGCCGCCCGGGGGCCTGGACACGCCATGCCCGCCGGCCGTGGCGGGCAATGGCCAGGCATTTCACAGGCAGGGAGTGAGCGGAGGCGGGATGAACATGGAGCGAGTCGGACTGTCAGGCGAGACCCTGAAGGCGCTGCGGGCCATGCAGCGCAACGAGCTGACCGAGAGCATCATCTACCGGCGTATCGCCGCCCGCGTAAGCAGCCCCGCCGACCGGCAGGTGCTGGAGCGGATGGCTGACGAGGAGCTGGCCCACTGCCGGCGCTGGGAGGAGTACACCGGCAGCCGGCCGGCCTCCGACCGCCGCAAGGTGGCCTGGTACGGCCTGCTGGCCCGGCTGCTGGGCTACACCTTCGTGCTCAAGCTGATGGAAAACGGGGAGCGCAAGGCGCAAACCGGCTACGCCGCCATCGCCCGCCAGCTTCCGGAAGCGCAGGCAGTCATGGAGGACGAGGAGCGCCACGAGCAGCACCTCCTGCAGTTGCTGGACGAGCGCCACCTGCAGTACGTGGGTTCCGTGGTGCTGGGGCTGAACGACGCGCTGGTGGAGCTCACCGGCACCCTGGCCGGCCTCTCCTTCGCCCTGCACGACAACCGGCTGGTGGCGCTGGCCGGCCTCGTCACCGGCATCGCCGCCACGCTCTCCATGGCCTCCTCCCAGTTCCTGTCCGCCCGCGCCGAGGGACGCGCCGATGCCCTGCTGGCCAGCCTGTACACCGGCGCCGCCTACCTGGCGGCGGTCACGGTGCTGGTGCTGCCCTTCCTGGCGTTCCCCCCGGCGCAGGTGCTGGCGGCGCTGGGCACTATGCTGCTGGTGGTGGTGGGAGTCATCATGGTCTTCAATTTCTACGTGGCGGTCGCCAGGGACCTGCCCTTCCGTGCGCGCTTCCTGGAGATGGTGAGCATCAGCCTGGGAGTGGCGCTGCTCTCCTTCCTCATCGGCCTGCTGGCCCGCCGCCTGCTGGGCGTCGAGGTCTGAGCAAGCCGCAAGGGGGGACGCTCCAGTGCCAGCTGTCCGCCGGCATTCGGCCGGCCCAGCCCGGCAGCGGCTCCGGCAACCGGCGTTCGGGCGCAATGCCATGTTGGGATGGCAGATGACCTGACATGAAAGGACGGTAAGGAAAGGCCATGGGCACATTCGATCTGGCCGAACTGGGACTCACCCCGGCGCACCGGCAGGAAGCCGCGCGCCTGGACCCAACCATGCACCTGGCCCGGGTTTCGTCCCAGCACAAGGATTTCTACCAGGTCATCACAGAGGAGGGAGAGTCCCTGGCGCAGGTGACAGGGAAGATGATGCACGACGCCGCCTCGCCGGCCGACTACCCGGCGGTGGGCGACTGGGTGCTGGTGGACCGCCCCTCCGACGTCGACGGCCCCGTCATCATCCACCACCTGCTGGCCCGCCGCAGCTGCTTTGCCCGTCGGGCCGCGGGCACCAGCGCCATGCTGCAGGTGGTGGCGGCCAACGTCGACACCATCTTCATCTGCATGTCCCTCAACCGCGACTTCAACCTGCGGCGCCTGGAGCGCTACCTGGCCATCGCCTGGGACAGCGGTGCCGTCCCGGTGGTGGTGCTGACCAAGGCCGACCTCGCTGACGACGTGCCCGTGCGGGTGGCCGAGGTCCGCTCGGTGGCACCCGGCGTGGAGGTGCTGGCCACCTCCAGCCTGGACAGCGAGGGGCTGGATTCGCTGCTGCACCACCTGCGGCGGGGTACCACCATCGCCTTCATCGGCTCTTCCGGGGTCGGCAAGTCCACCCTCATCAACCGTCTGCTGGGCCAGGACCTGCTTGCTGGTCACCCGGGGCCTGCGCGGCGATGACCGCGGGCGCCATGCCACCACCCGCCGCCAGCTACTCCTGCTGCCGACGGGGGCGGCGGTCATCGACACCCCGGGGATGCGGGAACTGGGCCTGGCGGCCGCTGACCTGCACTCCTCCTTCGCCGACATCGAGGCCCTGGCGGCGCAGTGCCGCTTCCGCGACTGCACGCACACCGCCGAGCCCGGGTGCGCGGTGCGGCAGGCCATCGCGCAGGGCCTGCTGGACGAGGATCGGCTGGAGAGCCTCACGAAGCTGCAGCGGGAAATGGCCTTCGCCCAGCGCAAGGGGACCATGACCGCCGCCCAGCGCGAGCGCCAGAAGACGGTGGACATGGTGGGCTCCCTCGACGCCCTGCACAAGTGGCAGAAGACCAACCGCAAGAAATAGCGCCCCCTGAAACAAGGGGACGCTCTTTTCGTTTCAGGGCGAGGTCGCGGAACAAGGGGACGCTCTTCTTGTGCCAGGGCTGGTCAGATGAAGAAGAAGGCGATGGCAATGATGGCGTAGGCCGCCACCAGCAGCAGCCCTTCCAGCCAGTTGCACTCCCCGTCCAGGCTGATGAACTGGGCGATGAGCACCGCCAGGCCCACTGCCACCAGTTCCACCGAGTCGAAGATGATGCTCATCGGCTGCCGCAGCAGCTCGCTGGCGAAAATGAGGACGGGGGTCACCAGCAGCGCGATCTGGGTGCTGGAGCCCACGGCAATCTCGAAGGCCAGGTCCATGCGGTTGCGGGCCGCCATCAGGATGGCGGCGAAGTGCTCGGCGGCGTTGCCGATGAGGGGGATAACGATGATGCCGATGAAGAACTCCGACCATCCCAGCGCGGCAGTCACCGGCTCGATGCCCCCCACCAGCAGCTCC
>JARYMO010000129.1 GCA_029907055.1 Syntrophomonadaceae bacterium
CGTGGTCCCTCCATGGTGCGGCCCCTCGCCCTGTCCGGCCTCGCGGCCCCGGTACGGGGGGAACGGTTTGCGTCAATCACGGTCTCCAGCTCTGCCCGTCCGGCCCCCGCCCGCCATCAGCCCACGGCGAGCAACCGGCATGCTTTCGTGCCCCCTGCACGCGCCTGCCGGCCGCGCCGGCTAGACGTGCAGGTAGCGGTTGACGGAAATGTAGGTGCCCAGCAGCCCCAGCCCGGCCCCCGCTCCCAGCAGCCCCAGGCCCAGGCGGGTGAGCATGTCGGCATCAGTGACCAGGGGGATGAAGGCCGCCGCCTGGGTCAGGCTGGTGGCCAGGTAGTAGTACCCCACCGCCAGCAGGCCGGTGGCCACCAGGGCACCGGTCAGCCCCAGGGTCATCCCTTCGATGAACAGCGGCCAGCGGATGAACCAGTTGGTGGCCCCCACCAGCTTCATCAGGTAGAGTTCCTTGCGCCGCGAGAAAATGGTGAGGCGGATGGTGGTGGCGATGAGGAACACCCCCGCCCCCGCCAGCAGAAGGATGACTGCCACGCTCAGGTTGCGCACCCAGCTGGTGGCGGCGAACAGCTTCTCCACCACCCCCTGCCCGTAGCGCACCTTGTACACGCCCGGCACCTTGCCGATCCGCTTGGCCAGCGCCGGCACCTGGTGGGCGTCCGCCGCCTTGACCCGGTAGCAGTTGGGCAGCGGGTTTTCTCCCCCCAGGGTCTGGCGCAGGTTGTACTTGCCTTCCCCGAACTTGCGCTCCAGCTCCTCGATGGCCTGCTCGCGCGACACGTACTGCACCGAGGCCACCCCGTCCAGGAGCCGCAGCTCTTTGCCGATCTCCTTCTCCTGGTCGCGCGTGAGCTCCTTGTCCAGGAAGGCCACCACCTCGACGTTGGACTCCAGGCTCAGCATCACCGCCTGGGCGTTCACCGCCAGCAGCAGGGCAATGCCCAGGATGAGCACGCAGGCCGCCACCGTGCTCACCGTGGCCAGGGTGAGCAGACGGTTGCGGGCCAGCGAGCGGCCAGCCTCGGCGAAGAAGTAGCCGATGGTCCTCAGCTTCACGCGATTGACGCCCCCGGCAGGGCGTCTGCCACCACGACCCCGTTCTCCAGCATGACGACCCGTTTCTGCATGCGCCGGACGATGTCCTGGGCGTGGGTGGCCATGATGACCGTGGTGCCCTGCTTGTTGATCTCCGTCAGCAGGTCCATGATCTCCCAGGAGGTGTCGATGTCCAGGTTGCCGGTGGGCTCGTCGGCGAGGACGATGAGCGGGCGGTTGACGATGGCGCGGGCGATGCCGGCCCGCTGCTGCTCACCGCCCGACAGCTGCATGGGGTAGCAGTCGCGCTTGTCCTTCAGCCCCACCAGCTCGATGGTCTCCTCCACCCGCGCCTTCATCTCGCGGGGGCTGGCCTGGATGACCTGCATGGCGAAGGCCACGTTCTCGAACACCGTCTTGTTCTCCAGCAGCTTGAAGTCCTGGAACACCACCCCGATGTTGCGCCGCAACAGGGGCACCTCGCGCGCCTTCATGCGCACCACGCTGCGGGAGGCGATGAATATCTGGCCCCGGGTGGGCAGCTCCTCCCGGTACAGCAGCCGCAGCAGGCTGGACTTGCCGGCCCCGCTGGAGCCCATCAGGAAGACGAATTCCCCCCGGTCGATCTTCAGGCTGACGTCGCACAGGGCCTTGACCCCGTTGCGGTAGGTCTTGGAAACGTTGTACAGCTGCACGAGCACCGCGCGTCCCTCCTCCGGCGTCGCCGAACGGTCCTCCAGGCGCCGCGGTCCTTTACATAATGCAGGCCCGCATTTCGTGTTTCTACACCGGCCGCGAAATTCCTCCTAAATATGCCGAAACTTCTTCATTCCTGGCTCACCCGGGCGTGCAGGAAGGCGGAAATGAAGGGGTTCAGGTCCCCGTCCAGCACCCCGTTGACGTTGCCCACCTCCAGGCCCGTGCGGTGGTCCTTGACCAGCGAGAAGGGGTTGAGGGTGTAGGTGCGGATCTGGCTGCCCCAGGCGATCTCCTTGCAGTCGCCCTTGAGCTTCTTCAGGTTCTCCTCGTGCTCCCGCTCGGCCAGCTCGTACAGGCGCGAGCGCAGGATCTTCATGGCCGCCAGCTTGTTGGCGTGCTGGGAGCGGTCGTTCTGGCACTGCACCACGATGCCGGTGGGGAGGTGGGTGATGCGCACCGCGGAGTCGGTCTTGTTGACGTGCTGGCCCCCGGCGCCCCCCGAGCGGTAGGTGTCGATGCGCAGGTCCTCGGGGTCGATGTTGACCGCGATGTCCTCGCTGATCTCCGGCACCACCGACACGGCGGCGAAGGAGGTGTGGCGCCGCCCGGAGGAATCGAAGGGCGACACCCGGATGAGGCGGTGCACCCCCTCCTCGGCCTTCAGCCGCCCGTAGGCGTAGCGCCCCTTGACCAGGAAGGTCACGCTCTTGATGCCCGCCTCGTCGCCGGCGGTCATGTCCATGACCTCCACCTCGTAGCCGTTGTCCTCCGCCCAGCGCGTGTACATCCGCAGCAGCATCTCCACCCAGTCCTGGGCGTCGGTGCCGCCGGCGCCGGCGTGCAGGGAAACGATGGCGTTGCGTTCGTCGTGGGGGCCGGTGAAGAGCAGGGTGAGCTCGTAGGCCTGGAAATCGCGCTGCAGGCGGGCCAGCTCGTCCTCCGCCTCGGCGAACAGCTCCTCGTCCCCCTCGGCGACGGCCAGCTCCAGCAGCCCGGCCACGTACTCGGCCTGCGCGCGCAGGTCCTGGTACGTTTCCAGGCGGCCCTTGAGGTCACTGATGGTCTTCAGAACGCGCTGCGCCTCCTGGTTGTCGTCCCAGAAGTCGGCGCGGTAGGTCTGCTTCTCCAGGGTCTCGATCTGCTGGCGCAGCCCCTCGAGGTCAAAGAGAACCTCCGATCTCGACCATGCGGCTGCGGATGTGTTCGGCCAGGCTCAAGGCCTCTTCTCTCATGGGGCTCCCTCCTTCAGACCTCTATGGGCGGCCGGCGCTGGCCGGCTCGAAGTAGTCGTACTGCTGCTTCATGATGACGATGTCCACCCGCCGGTTGATGGCCCGCTGGGCCGCGCTGCGGTTGGGCACCAGCGGCCGGTACTCGCCGTAGCCGGTGGCGGAGAGCTTCTCCGAGGGGATGCCGATGTCGCGGTTGAGCACCTTCACCACGTTGGTGGCCCGCATCACCGACAGCTCCCAGTTGGAGGGGAAGCGGGCGGTGTGGATGGGGGTGTCGTCGGTGTGCCCCTCCACGCGGATGAAATTGGGCACCGTCTTCAGGCTCTCCCCCACCTGGCGCACGATCTCCTCCGCCCGCGGGGTGAGCACGTCGGAGCCGGGGGCGAAGAGCAGGGTGTCCTTGAGGCTGATGACCAGCCCCCGCTCCTGCTCCATCAGCACGATGTTGTCCTTCAGGCCCGGCTCGCTCTTGATGTACTGCTCCAACTGCTTCTCGATGGACTCCATGTCCCCCTGCAGGGTGGGCACCGTCCCCGGCCCCTCGCGCGCGATCTGCCCGCTGCGCCCCTCCACCGCCGAGGGCCCGGAGGAGTCGAGGATGGAGGTGGAGCGCCCCGCCAGCACCTGGCTCAGCGCGTTGGCCACCGCCTCGAACTTCTTGGCGTCCACCATGCTCATGGTGTACATCAGCACGAAGAAGATCATCAGCAGGGTGATGAGGTCGGCATAGGTGATGAGCCAGCGCTCGTGGTTGGCCGCGTGCTCCTCCGCGTGGCCGCCGCGCCGGCGGCTCCCGTTGCGGGCCATGGCTACACCTCCACCGCCGCCTGCTGGGCGGCCTGCAGGGCCTTCTTCTCCGCCGGGGGCAGGAAGGTGAGCAGCTTCTCGCGGATGACGCGCGGGTTCTCGCCCGCCTGCACCGACAGCACGCCCTCCAGCACCATCTCCATCAGCACCACCTCGCGGGCGGTCTTGACCTTGATCTTGTTGGCGAAGGGGATCCACAGCACGTTGGCCGAGGACACCCCGTAGAGGGTGGCGATGAAGGCCACCGCGATGGCCCCCCCGATGGCGCTGGGGTCCTCCATGCTGCTCAGCACGTGGATGAGGCCCATCACGGTGCCGATGATGCCCATGGTGGGGCCGAAGCCGCCGGCGCAGTTGAAGATCTCCACCCCCACCTTCTCCTTCTTCTCGAAGGCCTCGATCTCCATCTCCAGCATGTTGCGGGTCAGCTCGGGGTCGGTGCCGTCGATGACCAGCTGCAGCCCCCGCTTGAGCAGCTCGTTGTCGATGGTCTCCAGGTGCGACTCCAGGCTGAGCAGGCCCTCGCGGCGGGCCTTGTCGGCGATGTCCACCAGCATGTCCACGGTGGAGGTGAACTCGACGCTGCGCTCGCGGAACACCCGCTTGAGGAAGTAGGGCACCTCCTTCAGGTCCTCGCTGCTGAAGCTGATGATGACCGCACCGAAGGTGCCCCCGAAGACGATCATGGCCGCGGTGGCAGTCCACAGCATGCCCAGGTGGCCGCCTTCGAAGAGGAACCCGGCGAGCAGTCCGCCCAGCCCGACCAGCAGGCCGATGAAGGTGGTCCGGTCCATCAACTAGCCCCTTTCCCGCAACACTTCTTGTACTTCTTGCCGCTGCCGCAGGGGCAGGCGTCGTTGCGGCCCACCCGTTTGCCGGCCTTGACCGGCTTGCGCTCGGCGGGCTCGCGGTTCTCCACCACCGCCCGCTCCTGCGGCTGCACGATGACCTTCACCCGGAAGATGTGCCGCACCAGGTCTTCCTTGATGGCGGCGATCATGTCCTGGAAGGCGTTGTAGGCCTCGAACTTGTACTCCACCAGCGGGTCGCGCTGGCCGTAGGCCCGCAGCGAGATGCCCTGCCGCAGCTGGTCCATGGCGTCGATGTGGTCCATCCACTTGGCATCGATGATGCGTAGCATCAGGGCCCGCCCCA
>JARYMO010000130.1 GCA_029907055.1 Syntrophomonadaceae bacterium
AGGGACAGCACCCCGTCGCAGGCGATGACCACGTCGGCATGGAGCTCCTCGCCTCCCGCCCACACCCCGACCACCCGCTCGCCCTCCCGGACGACGTCGTCCACCCGCGTCCTGGTGACGATGGCTGCCCCCCGCGACTCGGCCTGGCGCGCCAGCCAGCGGTCGAACCTGGCCCGCAGCACGCTGAAGCTCTGGCGGGGCTCCTCTGCCAGCTCCTGCCCCCAGTAGCGCACGGTCACCGAGCGCTGGGGGGCCACCAGGCTCACCTCCTCGTGGGCGATGAAGCGCTCGAAGGGGGCCTTGGCCCACAGCTGCGGGAACAGCTCGCGCACCGGGTTCACGTACAGGCGCCCGCCGGTGACGTTCTTGGCCCCGCAGTAGTCGCCCCGTTCCAGCACCAGCACCTCCAGCCCCTCCCCGGCCAGGGTGTAGGCCGCCGCCAGCCCGGCCAGGCCGCCGCCGACGATGATGGCGTCGAATCGTTCCTGCTCTCCGTTGCCCATGGCGGTCTCCCCCTGGCCTAGCGCAGGATGGAGGCGGCCACGATGATCTTCTGCATGTCGATGACTCCCTCCACCTGCGGGCCCATCACCGCATCGCGGTAGAGCCGCGCCACCTTGTAGTCGTTCATGATGCCGTAGGAGCCGTGGATGTCAATGGCGATGCGCGCCGCCGCCGCCGCGTTCTCGGCGATGACCACCTTGGAGAGCGCTGCCTCCTTCTCGAAGTCGCCAGCCGGGGTGGCGGTGTTGGCCAGGCAGCCCAGGCGGTAGGCCAGCCAGCGCGAGGCCTCGTAGCGCATGGCCAGTTCCGCCACCCGCAGCTGGATGGCCTGGAACTTGGCGATGGGGGTGCCGCGGTGCAGCTTCTCCTTGGCGTAGCGCACCCCCTCCTCGTAGGCCGCCAGGCAGGTGCCCAGGGCCACGCCGTTCATGCCGATCTTGCCGTAGGCGATGCCGTGCTGCAGCACCGGGTAGCCGTTGCCCATCACCCCCAGCACGTTGGCGGCCGGCACCCGCACGTCCTGCAGGTACACGTCACACAGCGGCCCCCCGTGCCAGCCCAGCTTGTCCCAGGGCTCGGACACCGAGTAGCCGGGGCAGAACTTCTCCACGATGAAGGCGGTGGGATGCCCGGTCTCGCTGTCGCGCGCGAAGGTCACCATCGGCCCCGGGTAGTTGGAGTTGGTGATGAAGCGCTTGGTGCCGTTGATGACGTAGCTGTCGCCGTCCTTGACCGCCACCGTGGTGATCTGCTTGGGGTCCGAGCCGGTGCCCGGCTCGGTGAAGGCGAAGGAGCAGATGTGCTCGCCGCGGCAGGCCGGGGGCATGTACTTGCGCTTCTGCTCGTCGGTGCCGAACTTGTTGATGGCCCCCAGCCCCAGGCTGTGCGCGGAGATGATGACCGCCGGCCCGCAGGAAACGCGGGCGATCTGCTCCATGGCCAGCACGTAGCTCTCGTAGCCCGCCCCGGCACCGCCGTACTCCTCGGGCATGGCCAGCCCGAACAGGTCCAGCTCCGCCAGGCCCTTGAGGATGTGGTCGGGCACCGCGTTCTCCTTCTCGATCTGCTCGGCCAGCGGCTCCAGCTGCTGCTCGGCGAAGTCCCTGGCCATCTTCTGGATGAGCTCCTGCTCCTTGCTCAACGTGAAGTCCACCGTCTTCACTCCTTTCCTGTACCCCCGCTGCCGGGGGCGCCCCTGGGCGCCCCGGACCGCGGCCGCCCCGCGAGCCCCTGCCCCGGACGCGGCCCCGGCAGCAACGCCCTACACGAAGAACGCTTCCTCCACCAGGTCGATGGCGGAGGTGTCGCCGTTGGCGATGACCGCCGCCAGGGTGCCGATCTCCGGCACGATGTTGTGCACGTAGAAGCGGGCCGATGCCACCTTGCCGGCGTAGAACGGGTAGTCGAAGTGGTCCGGGCCCAGTTCCGCCATGCGCTTCTGCGCCAGCAGCGCCTGGTCCAGCAGCAGGCGGCCGGCGTACAGCTTGCCGGTGGCGTGCAGCACCCGGGTGGCATAGAGCTGCACCATGCCCGGCCGGGCCATCAGTTCTCCCAGCGCCCGGTGCACCTGGCGGTAGCTGTCCATCCCCTGCTGCAGGACCTGGAACTCGCGCTCCAGTCCCGGCGCCCCGCGGTGGGCGTCGATGAAGTCCTGGATCTCCTGCAGCCACTCGGCGAAGACCTGCCCCTTCTTCATGGTCATCTTGCGCCCCACCAGGTCCAGGGCCTGGATGTAGTTGGTGCCTTCCCAGATGGGGTAGATGCGCGCATCGCGGTACAGCTCCGCCACCGGGTACTCCTCGGAGAAGCCGTACCCACCGTAGATCTGCAGCGCCTCCGAGATGCACCGCAGGGCCATGTCCGAGCAGTAGGCCTTGACGATGGGCGTGTTCACCTCCAGGTACTTCTTAGCGTTGCGCACCAGCGCCTCGTCAGCGCTCCACTTCTCGATGTCCACCTGGTAGAAGGTGGCCAGCGCCATGGCCCGGAAGGCCTCGATGTGGGCCTTCTGGAACAGCAGCATGCGGCGGACGTCCTCGTGCTTGATGATCTGCGCCCGCACCCTGGGGTTGCTGGTGGCGCGCCCCTGGATGCGCTCGCTGGCATAGCGGGCCGCATTGTGGTAGGCCACCGCCGCCAGCGCCAGCCCGGACACCCCGCTCATCAGGCGCTCCTCGTTCATCATCTTGAACATCTGCGCCATCCCCTGCCCGGCCCCGTCCTCGCCCGGCGGGTCGCCGATGAGGAAGCCCAGGCAGTTGTCCTCTTCGCCGAAATTGATGACGCAGGTGGGCGAGCCCCGCAGGCCCAGCTTGTGCTCGATGCCCGCGCAGCTCACGTCATTGAAGGCCCCCGGGTTGCCCTGCTCGTCGGGCAGGTACTTGGGGATGACGAACAGCGAGATGCCCCGCGTGCCGGGCGCCGCCCCCTCGATGCGCGCCAGGGTGAGGTGGATGATGTTCTCGGTCACGTCCTGCTCGCCGCCGCTGATGAAGCACTTAGTGCCCTTGATCTTGTACACCCCGGGGGTGCCGGTGGGAATGGCCCTGGTGGTGAGGTCCCCCACGTCGGAGCCGGCCGAGGGCTCGGTGAGGTCCATGGTGGCGGCCCACTGGCCGCTGTAGATCTTGGGAAGGTAGGTCCTTTTCAACTCCTCGCTGCCGAAGTCCTCGATAAGCCCTGCCGCCCCCGAGCCCGCCAGCCACAGGGTGGCGATAGAGGGGTTGGCGCCGATCATGAACTCGTTGATGGCCCATACCACCGTCTGCGGCAGCGCCGACTCGTCGTGGGGGTCGGCGTTGGTGGCGCCGAAGCCGTTGTTCATGATGAAGAAATACCCGTCCTTGGTCGACTGCGGGGTGATGACCCGGCCGTTCTCGAACCTGGCCCCGATCTGGTCCGAGTCCTTGCACCCGGCGGCCACCACTTCCCGGGCTCCCTTGAGCGCGTTGTCCAGGATGAAGTCCAGGTCGTCCACCGAGTAGCCGCCCCTGAAGCGCTCGGTCTCGAACACCTTGCTCATGTCCAGCCATTCCTTGAGGATAAACTTGTGGTCCCGGTTGGAATTCATGAAAGTCGATGACATGCCCGCGTTCCTCCCCGTCATTCTGCCCACGCCAGCCTGCACGCTCCGCTCGCTGCGGCGGAGTACCCCTCTTTGCTCTCACCCCCTGGAATCCGGCCCCGCCACCTTCGCCCCGCGGCAGCTCCCGGCAGCCTGCCTCCGGTCCTGCCGCCGCCCGCCGCACCGCGGGACGCCGGCGCGGGGGGTCAGCCGGCCCGGCAGGGCCTGCACACCCGTTCACTGTGAACCGTTTTCATATTATCTAATGCCATTGTAACATTTTATCTGCTACCTGTCAACCGGCAGGCCATCCCCCGTCCCCCGCCCCGGATCAACGAAAAGGGGCGGGTTATCCCGCCCCTCAGGCCCGGCCGGCGCCCGCCGCCCGACCAGCCCCGGCGGCGCCCCCGTCCCCGTCCAGCACCGCCGGGCGATGGCGCCGGGCCATCTTGCCGCTCACCCGCTCCACCTGCTTGACCGCCATGGTCTGGGGCTCGCCTTCCGCCGCCAGCAGCTCCTGCAGCTGGCGCAGGTGCGCCCGCTGGGTGACGATGGACAGCACCAGGCGCGATCTGCCCTCCAGCCCGTAGCCGATCTGGGTGGTGACGGAGAAGCCGTCCTCGCGCAGCCGGTCTGCCAGCTCGATGCCCTGCGGCACGTGCTTGTACACCGTCACCTCCACCAGCCCCAGGGCCAGCCGGCGCTCCACCAGGTTGCCCAGGTAGACCCCGGCCACCTTGCCTGCCGCGAAGGCTGCCACGTAGTACAGGCCGGCCGACTCCGCCACCAGCTTGAAGGCCCAGGCGAAGACCAGCGCGTCCAGGAAGGTGGTCACGTACACCGGCCGCAGCACCTGGCGGGCCAGGAATATCCCCCGCAAGGTGCCCAGCCCGGTGCTGAGCACGTTCAGCCCGAAGATCAGCAACAGGTTCCCCCACATCCGTCATCCCCCCAAAAACAAAAATGAGGCGGCCGGAAAACGGTATCCCGGCCGCCATGATCGCTTGTGTACCGGAGTTACAGGCTCCATTATACACCACCCGCATCAAGTTTGCACGCAAATTATTTTCCCCCGCCGCGCGGCCACCCTCTCACTGCCCGCTGATGTCCCGCAGCACCGCCTGTCCCTCCAGCACCGTGAGGCGCGCGGTGAGCTGCGCCCCCGGGCGGTTGATGGCCTCCTGCAGGCGCAGGGCCCGCTCGCGGGGCAGGAAGAGCCGGTCCGGCACCCGCAGCTCCTTGTAGCCCCAGCGGTTGGAGTGCGCCACCAGGTAGAGTGCCCCCGCCGCCGGGCGCGTCTCCGTCACCCGCTCCAGCACGTGGATCCCT
>JARYMO010000131.1 GCA_029907055.1 Syntrophomonadaceae bacterium
CCATCCCCAACCTGGTCTACGTGGTGCTGGGGGGCGCGCTGGCCGCCGCCTTCCTCCCCGTCTTCACCGAGACGCTGGTGCGCCAGGGGCGCGAGGCCGCCGCGCGCACGGCCGGCACCGTGCTGGCCGCCGCCGCCCTGGTGATGGGGCTGCTGGCCCTGGCCGGCATGGCCGCCGCCCCCGGCCTGGTCCGGGTGATGGCCCCCGGCTTCGGCCCCGCCGCCCGCCAGCTGACGGCGGAGCTGACCCGGCTCATCTTCCCCGTCACCCTGCTCTTCACCCTCTCCATGCTGCTGGGTGCGGTGCTCAACGCGCTGCGCCACTTCGTGGCCCCCGCCCTCACGGCGGTGGCCTTCTCCCTCACCGTCATCGCCTCCGTCTACCTGCTGGTGCCGGAAATGGGGGTTCGGGGCCTGGCGCTGGGGACCTCGCTGGCAGCGCTGGCCCAAATGCTGGTGCAGCTGCCGGCCCTGCGCGGCCGCCTGCACCTGCGCCTGCGCTGGGAGCCGGGCGACCCCGCGGTGCGCCGGGTGGCGGCGCTGGCCTTCCCCATGATGCTGGGCACCTCGCTCTCCCAGGCCTACGTGGCCATCGAGCGCATCCTGGCCTCCACCCTCAGCGAGGGCAGCCTGGCCGCGCTCAACTTCGCCAACAAGCTGACCTTCCTGCCCTTCAACCTGTTCGTGATGGCCGTCAACACCGCCGTCTACCCCACCCTGTCGGCGCAGGCCGCCGAGGGCGACTACCCGGCGCTGGCCCGCACCACCGCCTTCGGCCTCACCCTGGTGGCCCTGTTCACCCTCCCCGCCGCGGTGGGGCTGGCGGTGCTGGCAGAGCCGCTAGTGCGGCTGCTGTTCGAGCACGGGGCCTTCGACGCCCGCTCCACCTCTCTCACCGCCTACGCCCTGGGCTTCTACGTCATCGGGCTCTTCCCCCAGGGCGCCTTCCAGGTGCTCAACCGGGCCTTCTACTCCCTGCAGGACACCCGCACCCCGGTCAAGATCGGAGTGGCGGTGGTGGGCCTCAACCTGGCCCTCAGCCTGCTGCTCATCGGGCCGCTGCGCCACGGCGGCCTGGCCCTGGCCGGCTCGCTGGCCGCCACCGCCAACATGGTGCTGGCCTACGCCTTCCTGCGCCGCCGCCTGCCGCAGCTGCCGGAAGCGCGCCTGCTGGGAAGCCTGGCCCGCATCCTGCTGGCCTGCGCCGGCATGGGGGCCGCCGTGCTGGCCGCCTCCCGCACCCTGCCCGCCCTGCTGGACACCGCCGCCCTGGGGGGCCAGGCGCTGCTGGCGGCGCTGTGCGTGGCGCTGGGGGTGCTGGTCTACGCCGGGCTGCTGCTCCTGCTGCGGGTGGAGGAGGCCGGCGAGGCGGCCGCCCGCCTGCGCCGCCGCCTGGCCCGCCGCTCCTGAGGGGGCGGGAGCATCCCCCGCACGGCAAGGGGCCGGCCGGGCGTGATGCCCGGCCGGCCCCGTTCTTCCTGTGCCGGTTGCGCTGCAGCCCGGCCTACAGCGGCCGCAGGGTGGGGAAGAGGATGACGTCGCGGATGGAGGGGGAGTCGGTGAGCAGCATCACCAGGCGGTCGATGCCGATGCCCAGTCCTCCCGCCGGCGGCATGCCGTACTCGAGGGCGTTGAGGTAGTCCTCGTCCATGAAGTGGGCCTCGGCATCGCCGCGGGCGCGCTTGGCCACCTGCTGCTCGAAGCGCTGGCGCTGGTCCAGGGGGTCGTTGAGCTCGGAGAAGGCGTTGGCGATCTCGCGGTTCATGATGAAGAGCTCGAAGCGGTCAGTGAACTCCGGGTTGTCACGGTTGCGCTTGGCCAGCGGCGACAGCTCCACCGGGTGGCTGGTGACGAACACCGGCTGCACCAGGTGGGGCTCCACCAGCTCCTCGAACACCTCGTTGATGACCTCGCCGCGGCTGGCGGCGGGGTCGATGTCCAGCCCCAGCGCCCGCGCTTCCTGCCGCGCCCCCTCCTCGTCGCGCACGGTACTGAAGTCCACCCCGGCGTAGCGGGCTATGGCCTCCAGCATGGTGATGCGCTCCCAGGGAGGGGTGAAGTCGAGCTCGGTGTCCTGGAAGCGGACCTTCATGTTCCCCAGCACCCGTTCCACCACCGTGCAGATGAGGCGCTCGGTGAGGTCCATGATATCGTTGAAGTCAGCGTAGGCCTGGTAGACCTCCAGCATGGTGAACTCCGGGTTGTGGCGGGTGGAGATGCCCTCGTTGCGGAAGTTGCGGTTGACCTCGTAGACCCGCTCGAAGCCGCCCACCAGCAGGCGCTTGAGGTACAGCTCGGGGGCGATGCGCAGGAACAGGTCCACCCCCAGGGCGTTGTGGTGGGTGACGAAGGGGCGCGCGGTGGCCCCGCCGGGGATGGGCTGCATCATGGGGGTCTCCACCTCCAGGAAGCCCTCCTCGTCCAGGAAGCGCCGCACCTCGCGCACGATCTGGCTGCGGCGCACGAAGACCTCGCGCACCGGCGGGTTGACGATGAGATCCACGTAGCGCTGGCGGTAGCGCAGCTCCACGTCCCGCAGCCCGTGCCACTTCTCCGGCAGGGGGTTGAGCGACTTGGCCAGGTAGGTGAAGTCCTCCACCTGCACGCTGATCTCCCCACGGCGGGTGAGGAACACCGTGCCCTCCACCCCGATGATGTCCCCCAGGTCCATGGACTTGAACAGCTCGTAGCGCTGCTCGCCCAGGTCGTCGGCGCGGAAGTACAGCTGCACCTGCCCCGACTGGTCCTGCAGGTTGGCGAACCCCGCCTTGCCGTGAATTCGCCGGGCCATGACGCGCCCGGCGATGCGAACCTTCTTACCTTCCATTTCCGCGAACCCGTTCCTGATGTGGGCGGTGACGGTGTCCCGCTCGAAGCGGCCTCCGTACGGTTCGATGCCCTGGGCCCGCAGTTCCGCCAGCTTGTGCAGCCTTACCTGCTTGAGTTCGTTGACTTCGTCCGACACGCTGCCACCCCGTTTGCCTGCTTACTTTTCAATGCTCTTGATGACGTAGGTGATGCGCCCGCGGGGGACGGTGACCTCGACCTGGGAGTTGATGGGCTTGCCCTTGATGGCCTTGCCTACCGGCGACTCGTCGGAGATCTTGAACTCCATGGGATTGGACTCTGCCGAGGCCACGATGGTGAAGGCCACCTCCTTGCCGGAGTCGGCGTCCAGCAGCAGCACCCGCGACCCCAGCGACACCACGTCGGTCTGGATCTCCCCGTCCTCGATGAGGCGCGAATTGCGCAACGTCTTCTCCAGGGCCATGATGCGGCCCTCGATGAAGGCCTGCTCGTTCTTGGCGTCCTCGTACTCCGAGTTCTCGCTGATGTCCCCGAACTCGATGGCCTGCTTGATGCGCTCGGCCACTTCCTTGCGCCGCACGGTCTTCAGCAGCTCCAGCTCCTCCTCGAGCTTGGCCAGGCCCTGTTTGGTGAGGATGATCTCCTTCTCGGACATGCTATCTCTCCCTGCATTCTCTCGGACGCGCACCGGGCGCGGGACGACGGCAATAAAAAAATGAAGCCACACTGCTTGCCAGCACGATGTCACTTCACCGCAGACTGTCAATTCCTTGCCTGTAAGTATATACACGCCGGGCGGGGCTTGTCAAGAAAGCCCCGCGCCCTGCCGGCCTCCGGCAGCCGCCGGGGGCGGCAAGGCCGTCACAGCGCGGTTGCCTGTTCCCCAGCGCGGCACCTTCTCTCCGCGGATCCCGGGGGGACCATGGCCGCGCCGCCGCTGGCGCGGGCTCCACCCGCCGCATCGCCCGCACCGCTGCCAACAGCGTGGAACGAAAAGCGCGCCCCCTTGTTTCAGGCGGCGCGCGTGAAACGAAAAGAGCGTCCCCTTGTTTCAGAAGCGGACGAGGCCGGGCTTGAAGTCCAGGCGCTCCAGCAGCTCGAGGTAATCGGCGGGGGTGATGTCCTGCACCGGTTTGCCCAGGATGCAGACCAGCAGGGCCTCCATGACGTTGGTGCCGAAGGAGCGCCCCTCCATCTCCGGGGTGGTGGTGATGAGCATCGATACCCCGCGGGCGCGCAACAGCTCCTGGTCCTCGCGGGTGGTGGTGTTGGTGACGATGATCTTGCCGTCCAGGCGCTCCGGCAGGTAGCGCCGGATGTACAGGAAGTCGCCGGCGATGATGTCGGCCTGGTGGTAGAAACGCGAGTGACGGGGGATGATCTCCTCCTGCTTGGCCCCGGTGGGGTACAGCATGTCGAAGGGCAGGTTGACCACGATGGGGGCCACCGTCCGCCCCACCAGGCGCAGGGCGCGCAGCGAGCGCAGGGGGATGGGGATGCCGATGGTGTAGATGAGGTCGCCGAACACCATGTCGCAGCCGGCCTCCACGAAGGCCTCGGCCATGCCGAAGCGGTCCACCGCCGACACCAGCAGCACCTTCTTGCCCGGCAGGTCCACCCAGCCGTTGGCCTGGATCTGCTGGATGCAGCGGCGTTCCAGGGTGTTCTTCAGCCCGCTGCCGTCCACCATGGGGGTGACGCGGGCCGCCCGCAGCAGCTTGCGGGCATCGCGGATGACGTAGCGCTTGCCCGCCACGTACACGTAGAGGTCGATGCCACCCATGCCGAAGGCGTCCACCTTGCCGTCCAGCTCGCAGATGAGCTGGATGGCCCGCTCCCAGTCACCGTCGGTGCCGATGCGTTCGATGCGGAAGCGCTCGCCCAGCAGCTCGGTTTCGATGGCGTGGTTGCGCTTCGATGACCCCAGGCTGACGCTGACGATGCGTTTCAACTCCCATGCCCTCCATGTGAATAATAAATACTCGCCAGGCTTGCCACGTGCGCCCGTCCCCCTAGGCCGCGAGGCGGTGACGGTCCAGGGCGTCACCCCGCCGTCCTTGCCGGCGGTCAGTATCCTCCAGTACC
>JARYMO010000132.1 GCA_029907055.1 Syntrophomonadaceae bacterium
GGGCGGGCCCCTTGTCCCGCCACACTATAAGGGTACCGCAAGCGGCACCGTCCGTCCACGCCGTTGGCGATCGGCGCTATCCGCCCGCGACCAGCATGTAGGCACCGACCACACACAGCAGGACCGCCACGTACTTCTGAAACCTGCCCTTGTCCATGTTCCTGATGAACCGGTTGGCCACCACCGTGCCCCCCACCATCGCCCCACCCATGACCAGGCCGGTCGCCAGGGTGGCCGGCGAGAGGGAGGCCAGCCGGGAGTACACGATGGTCTTGAGGACGTGCATGGCGGTGGCGGTGGCGGCTTCGCTGGCGATGTATGCCACCGGGGGCAGTCCCAGGGACAGGAATACCGCTGCGCCGATAGGACCACCGCTCCCGGCCAGGCCGGATACGCCCCCGGTGATGGCCCCGCCGATGAGCAGCGTCCGCCTGCTGCCTTTCAGCTCAACCACCTTCATCATCTTAAAGATGACCAGGAGCAGCAGTGCCGCGCCGATGCACCGCGTCACGATGTCCTTGGGCAGCACTGAGAACCCGAACGCCCCCAGTGCGGAGAGGGGCAGGGCGGTGAGCAGGTACCAGCCGACCGCATCCCACCTGATCTGCCTCAAGCCGGTGGCCATGCGGGAGACATTGCCGATGAGCTGCGCGAGCGTGAGCAGCGGCACCGCCACCCGCGCACCCACGCAGGCGGTGACGATGGGCAACAGTATGAGTGCGCCACCGAACCCGGCTGCTCCTGAAACCAGCGCCGCGACGAAACTGGCCGCAATGAGAATGAGGTATGTCACGCCATCACCACCGCCCATGTTCTGATTTTTACCCCTTACAGGAAAGGCCGCTCCCTGCGGGAAAGGGCTGTTCCCGCGATGGTCGAGGGCAGCCACGGAAACGCCTCCGCCGCCCGGCCGGGGAGCCGCGCCCCGGTGCCTGCCCTGGCCGGCTGCGGTCAGGCCTTCCCGTCGATATGCGCCGGAGGGGGCTCGTTCTCCGCGGCCAGCCTGCGCAGTGCTGCTTCCATGCGCCCGCACTCCTCGGCGGCGCACCGCTCGATCTCCTCCCACGGCGCGTCTGCTCCCCGCCGGTGGTAGGCGACCGCCAGCGCACCATAGAGGACCAGCCCGAGGGCGTGCCGCGCCGAGTGGATGGCCGCGGCGCTGTGGCCGATGGCCCGCGCGGCGGCCTGCGCCACCGGGTTGCCCGCCGCCTCCCGTGCGGCAGCGTGGCACGCCAGTATGGCCGTTCTCGCCCGGGGGAACTTGATTTTGCCCGCCAGCCACATGTGCGCCGCCTGCAATGCCTTCCGCGGGCGGCCGTCATCGGGGCAGGAACTGCTCCACAGCGGCAGCATGACCTGCCCGGCGTACCCGACCGCCCACCGGACCAGCGTTGCCTTGTCCTGGGAGGCCATCAGTTGCACCAGCGACTGAATGTACGGCGCGTGGAGATCGCTGAGCGCCTTTCGTGTCCTGGCCACTTGGTACGCCCCCCCGTCTGCCTTCCCATATTGTTTCCCTTGGTCAGAGCGCCCGGACACTCTCAAGGCACCATGCCACCAGACCGGCCCGTCCGCCGGTCAGATCTGTCCCCTACGAAGAAACTGCGCCAACCAAAAAGCATCGATGTGAAGCCCGCTGTCGGAGGGCAACACAATCTGAACCATCGCTCATGTTCATCGTAAACTTGACCCAGTGAATCCATTGCGTATTCGGCCAAAGCCCACTCATCATACGGCTGCAGGTGAGCTGCTCCCCGCGACCAATCGTCGAACCACAGCGTGTACCGCGTGGAGAGAATGGCCCCGGTGCGCTGAGGATGGTCCCCGTCAGAGGCGCATATCATGCAACGGGCATGGGCGGTTCAGGTTGAGGGTCGAGCTGGTCGATGGGCGGTTCCGGCTGGGGGTCCAGCTTGTTGCCCTGGTACGTGATGATTGCCTGCTTGTTTTGACTGTCCCATTCCACCTTGCAGCCCAGTGCTTCCCCCACGAAACGAAGGGGCAGCATAGTGCGTCCAGGGGGAACGATGAGGGGCTTTACATTGGGATTGTTGGCATCGATGGCAACATCCGCCCCGTTTATCTTCGCCGTGCTCTTGCCAATCCACAGTTCGATCTTCGTGCCATTTAGCGTGACCGTCACCTTCTGCTCGGCCTGGTTCCATGCGGTCGCGGCCCCCAGTGGATCGGCTACGTACCTCACCGGCAGCATCATGCGGCTCTGTATGATCATGGGGCTGGCATCCATGGCAAATGATTGTCCGTTTACCCCGAAATCGTTCTTGCCCAGACTGAGCCGGATGGACGTTGAACCGTCCGGTAGCGGACCAGGGTATTGCCTGGTTGCGACTTGTGACCCGCTGGGCTGTGCTGGCAGGGCGAGGTCTTTTAATGTGACCCCCGGTGCAAGCTGCGGTGTGTTGGCGTTCAGCGGGTCAAAGGCTTCAATATCCCAACCCCAGTAGTTGAAGTCATTCAGCCAGGAGTCTTCCAGGGAGCGGGGATAGTACAGGGTGACATCAGAATCGTGGTGGGTCACGTCCCCCGGGGTGTCATTCCGATAGTCTACCGCATTCCAGTCAATATTCGGCGGATACCCGTAGAACCACATGGACCTGAAAGCGGGGCATTTCTGAAACGCACCCCGGCCGATGACCTTGATGGTGCTGGGTAAAGAGATGGTTTTCAGGGAGCTGCAACCGTGAAAGGCGTTCAGGCCGATGGTTTGCACTCCATTGACCATGGTGACACTGGTGAGAGCGGCGCAGCCATCGAACGTACCGCTTTCGATGGTGGTCAGTGTGCCTGGAAGGATGACGGTTTTCAAGCTGGTGCACTTTTCAAAGGCCCGGGACCCCACGGTTTTCACCGTGGGAGGGATGGTCAGGCTGGCGAGTCCAGTACCGCCAAACGCTTGATTGCCGATGCTGGTGAGGCCGCTGGGGAACACGATCGCCTTCAGGTTGCTCACCGCAAAAAACACCCGCGGGCCGATGGCCTTTACGTGGTCGGCAATAGCCACTGTCCCGGTAACCCTGCCCTCGGGGTAGACTACCAGCGTGGACCTGTCTTTGCTGTAGAGAACCCCCTCTGCCGCGGTGAACGACGGATTATCTCCGGGGATAGAAAGGGAAGTCAAATTGCTGCAGCCACGAAAGGCCGAGGGATCAATCTCCGACAGGCTCTTGGGCAGGTTCACGGCGGTCAGACCGGTACAGTTGTAGAAAGCGTCTGTCTTTATGGTCCTGACATTCGCCGGGATGGATATCTCCGCCAGGCTGCTGCACCCGTTAAACGTCCCCAGGTCAATTTCACTCAAGCCGGGTGGAAGATTGATCGCGCTCAGGCTGCTGCACCCGGCGAAACAATCCAGGCCGATACTGGTAATGGTGTCGGGCAGCGTTGCCTTTTTCAGCTTTGTGCAGCCGCGAAAGGCATCCATACCGATACTGGTCACCGAACTGGGGACCACGATGCTGGTGAGTCCGGTACAGCCATCAAAGGCCAGTGTATCGATGCGGGTGACCTGGGCTCCTCCCAGCGTAGAAGGCACGGTCACGTCCCCGCCCGGGCCCTTGTACCTGGTGATGATTGCCTCGCCTGGTTTCAACGTGTCGATTCGGTAGTCCCAGAGCAGGCGTTCGACATCCAGTTGATGGTTCGGATCGATCTGGAGATCTGGGTCAGAGCTTACCGAACCGCTGATGGTTACGGATGCTTCATTGGAATAGGGGCTGGCCGAGGTGGAGTTCATCGCCCTGACCCGGAACGTGTACTGGGCTCCAACCTGCAAGCCGGTGTCAACGTAGCTGGTAGTCCCGGCACGAAGAGTCGCAATGGGCTCAAAGAGCCCTCTCGCCACCTTGCGCTCTACGCTGAAGGTGGTCTCGTTGAGAGAATTGTCCTTCCAGGTCAAGGTGACGGCAGTTCCGTTGGCTTCCGCCGTCAGCCCGGAAGGAGCTGCAATTGTGTCCGAAAGAACCGGCTGCTCGAGGTCCGCTCCGACCTGCACTGCTGCCGAGAGCGGCGCACAATACCCGGTGATGGCCGTGAACACCATCACACAACCCAGGATCAATGCCGTTGCATACTTGTTCACCTCAGGCCCCCCTTTTTTCATCGGTTTTCGCCAGTACTGTCCCGCCTCCTTTCCCGCCTGAATTGTTATTGTCCAACCCGACCAGACGATCCCTGCCATGTGTGAAAAACATCCACGATTGATCATTCACGGACCGCAGACACCTGAACTGACTCCATACCGGACAGGGACACCTGGACCGCCGTGTCACGTTGAAGAGCGTGTCTCTGGCTCTGTTTCCGCCGCATACCACTGGCCCAATGCACGGTGGGTTTTCAGGTCCGGATGTCGCACCCCCATCAATTGATCGACCGTCAGAAGGCTCACTCATCCAGCCTGGACATCAATACCACGCACTCCACGTGCCCGGTCTGCGGGAACATGTCCAGTGGCTGCACGCTCTGGATGCAGTAGCCTGCTGCCTCCAGCACCTTGAGATCGCGGGCCAACGTGGCTGGGTCGCAGGACACGTAGATGACCCGCCCGGCACGGCAGGCGGCCAGCCATTCGAGCACCGCCGGGGCGCATCCCCGCCGGGGGGGATCCAGCACCACCACGTGGGGGCGCAGCTCCCGCGCTTCCTCCGAGCGGCACCAGTCCTCCACCCGGGCCTGCGCGATGTCCACGTTGGCCAGCGAATTGTCGGCCGCATTGGCGCGGGCGTCCTCCACCGCCTGGCGCTCGGATTCGATGCCAATCACCTGCCGGGCATCCGCAGCCAGGGTGAGCGCGATGGTGCCGGTCCCGCAGTAGGCATCGACGACGGTTTCGCCCCCCT
>JARYMO010000133.1 GCA_029907055.1 Syntrophomonadaceae bacterium
GTCACCCGCATGGGGAGCGCCGCACTGTTGCGGGGGGCCCTTCGGCAGGCGGCCTGCTGGCGGCAGGCCCGCTCCCGCAAGAAGGAGGACGAGTTCCGGCACGCTGCGCTGGTGAGGGTGCTGGAACGGCAGTGTCCGATGTGGGTCCACGCCCACCGGGCAGACGATATCATGACCGCCTTGCGCATCGCGGATGAGTTCGGCATCGACATTGTCATCCAGCACGGGACCGAGGCATTCCTGGTGGCGGATGAGCTTGCCCGCCGGAGGGTCAAGGTTGCACTGGGGCCGCTGCTGGTGAACCGCGCCAAGGTGGAGATGCAGGCGGTGTCGTTCAGCACCGCGGCGCGCCTGGAGCAGGCGGGGGTGGAGTTCTGCCTGGTCACCGACCACCCGGTGGTGCCGGTGCAGTACTTGAACGTGTGCGCCGCCCTGGCAGTGCGGGAAGGCCTGCAGGAGGAGGCGGCGCTGGCCGCGGTGACCATCCGGGCTGCAGCCGTGCTGGGGGTGGACGACGAACTGGGGAGTCTGGAAGAGGGGAAACGAGCTGACCTGGTGGTGTTCGACCGCCATCCACTGGACGTGAAGGCACGGGCCCGGCACGTGGTTGTCGATGGCCGGCGCTGGGAGGGGTGAGCATGCACAAGGGTGACCTGTTCACGGTCAGCATGGATGGCGTGGAGATGACGGTGTGCGTGGTCGACATCTACCGCGAGGAGGAGTCCGGGGAGGACGTGGTGGTGCTGGCGGTCATTGAGCGGGACCACCTGCTGCGGGTGCGCCTGGAAGATCTCAAGCCGTTTCTCCCTGAGAGCGGAGACCTCAACTGAGCGCGAGATAGCGCTCAGGCTTGTGGGAGAGAGGAGATCGCTGCGGAAAGTCGAATGGTGTAGGGAACGACACCAGGCTGGAGGGGGACTGCCAAGTGGCCAACATTGCGATCGTGGGCGGAGGACAGGGAGGGACGACCATTCTCCGGGCCTTTGCCGGGCTCAAGGAGGTCGGCATCGCCGGGCTGTGCGACGTGAACGAGACGGCGCCGGGCATGGTGCTGGCACGCCAGATGGGGGTGCCGGTCACCACGGACCTGGCGCAGCTGGTGAGCAAGCCGGGGGTGGACGTCATCATCGAGGCTACCGGCAGCGAGCGGGTGAGAGAGGCGATACTCAAGCTCAAGAACGAGCATGCCACGGTGGTCGATTCCCATGCTGCCAACCTGATGATGACCCTGGTGGAATCGCGCGAGGGCATGATACGGATGCTGCACGACGAGGCTGGTGCGCTGGCCGAGACCGCCGACCGCCTGGCGGCCACCATCGAGCAGGTGAACGCGGCGGTGCAGGAGGTGGCGGCGGCGGCTGACACGGTGGCTGGCCAGAGTCAGAACCTGATGAGTTCAGCCACCGAGGCCAGCCGGCACCTGGGCGAGACCGGCGAGGTGTTGAGTTTCATCAAGTCGGTCGCCCAGCAGACCAAGCTGCTGGGCCTGAACGCGGCCATCGAGGCTGCCCGCGCCGGGGACTACGGGCGCGGGTTCGCGGTGGTGGCCGACGAGGTGCGCAAGCTGGCCGAGAACAGCACCGCATCGGTGGAGAAGATCGCCCCGGTCATGAGCAACATCGAGAACTCGATGCGCCTCATCACCGAGGGCATCAACCGCGCGGGGGAAATCACCCAGCGGCAGGCCGCGGCCACGCAGGAGGTGGCCGCCAGCATCCGAGAACTGGAAGAGATGGCCGAGGGGCTGGCCAGGCTGGCCAAGAACCTGGCCAGTATGGCTTAGCGCAGGGTGCGCCTGGCTCGTTTCCTGGCGGCGGCGGGGGTTGCCTCGCGCCGCAAGGCCGAGGAGTGCATCCGCCAGGGCCGCGTTTCGGTGAACGGGCAGGTGGTGACCCGGGTGGCCACCGAGGTGGATCCTGGCCGCGACCGGGTGACGCTGGACGGGAGGCCGCTGCAGCCCGAGCGCCGTCTCTACGTGATGCTCAACAAGCCGGCAGGCTACGTGAGCACCGTGCACGACCCGCAGGGGCGGCCCACGGTGCTGGACCTGCTGCCGGACCTGGGGGTGCGGCTGTTCCCGGTGGGACGGCTGGACCTTGATACCGAGGGGCTGCTGCTGCTCACCAACGACGGCGGGTTCAGCCAGCGGGTGGCGCACCCACGCCACCAGACCGGCAAGGTGTACGAAGCCCTGGTGCAGGGAAGGGTGGACGGGGACGGGCTGCAGCGCCTTCTGCGCGGCGTCATGGTGGAGGGAACCCTGGCAAGGGCAGAGCGCGCGCGCATCGTGGCCCGCCAGGGAGAGAACACGGTGCTGGAGATTTGCCTGCACGAGGGCCGCAAGCGGCAGGTACGCCGGATGTGTGCCGCCATCGGCCACCCGGTGCTCAGGCTGCGCCGCACGGCAGTGGGGCCCCTGACCTTAGGGGGGTTGCGGCCCGGAGAATACCGGTTGCTGAGCGAGGAAGAGGTCGAGTCTCTCCTGCAGGGACGCCGGCGCCCGTCAAGGCCGTCGGGCCGGCGGCGCCCGGCCCGCTAGAGAACGATTCCGGGGTGGCAGGAGGGCAGGGCCAACGGTGGAGGAGGAGGGAGCGGCGGTGGGCAGAGAACACTCGCAGAACGGAAACGGTGCTGGCGGGCTGCGCATGAAGGTGCGCTTCGACTACCGCGGTACCCGGGCGGGGAGGCTGTTTTTCGGGGGTCGCAACGTCGAGCAGATGGCCGAGGCAGCCCGGGAACAGCAGGTGGCCCTGTTGCGCAACGTGCCACTGCAGGGCATCCGCATCCTCGACATCGACATGAGCGCTGACGTGTACGTGGTGACGGACGAATTCAGCAATCAGCCGCTCGGGTTCGCCCCGGTGACCGTGACCTTTGCCGCCGACAGCCTGGACGACTGCGTGCGCTTCATTGCCCGCGAGGAGTTCCGCACCGTACAGGTGCTGGAACCAGCCGAGCTGGTGCTGGCGGGGAGCGAGGTGGAGCGCCTGCTCTTCCGCATCAACGAGGAGTTCCGCGAGTTCAAGTCATACCTGGAGCGCAAGCTGGAGAAGAGCTAGGAGGCCGCGATGGAGAAGATGAGCCTGAGCCAGGTGGTGGCGGCGGTTGAGGAAATACCGGCCCTGCCCCAGGTGTTGCTGCGGGTGATGAAGGTCAGCGAGGACCCGAATTCCACCGCCCAGGACATGCACAACGTCATCACGCAGGACCAGGGGCTGACTGCCAGGGTGCTGAGGCTCGCTAATTCCGCCTTCTACGGGTTCCCGCGCCGCATCAACACCGTCACCGAGGCCACCGTGCTGCTGGGGTTCAGGACCATTCGGAGCATTGCGCTGGCAGCCTCGGTGAGCGACCTGCTGGGGCGGGAGGTCGCGGGTTATGCCTTGGCGCCGGGGGAGCTGTGGAGACATTCGCAGGCCAGTGCTATCGCCGCGCGCCACCTGGCGCGCACCCTGAAGCACCCCAACCCTGAAGTGGCCTACACTGCGGCCCTGTTGCACGACATCGGCAAGGTGGTGCTCAACCGTTACCTGCAGGCCGCCTACCACCAGGTGCTGGAAACCGTGACCGGCAGTGGGCTTTCGTTCAGCGAGGCGGAGGAACGGGTGCTGGGCTTCACCCATGCCCAGGTGGGGGCCCGGGTGGCGGACAAGTGGAACCTGCCGCCCGAGCTGGTGGAAGCCATCGCCTGCCACCACCTCCCCGAGGAGGCGCAGGTGGACCCGCTGTTGACCGCGCTGGTGCACGTGGCCGACGCGGTGGCGATGATGATGGGCCTGGGGCTGGGTGTGGACGGCCTGGCCTACCCGCTCTCGCCGCTGGCGCTGGAGCGACTCGGACTCGACGAACCGCGCGTGGAAGCGCTCATGGCGCAACTGGCCGACATGTTCGCCGACGAAAACAGCTTCCTGGTGTAGAGCGCTCGAGCTGAACCTGGACAGCAGCTGCAACCCGAGGCGGGCGGGGCGACGGCGCCCCGCTTTTCAGCGTTGGCGCCAAATCGAGGCTTGGCGCCATTTTGCTGTTGCGTTTGCGCGGGGGGTATTCTATATTATGCAGTAAGTGTCCGGACGGGCAGGAAGGCAGGGAAATTGGGTACTGTCACGATTTTCGCGGGTGGCTTCGGCAGCGGCAAGACCGAAACCGCCATCAACTATGCCATCGAACTGGCCCATCGCCACCAACGGGTTATCCTGGCGGACCTTGACCTGGTGAACCCCTACTTCTGCTCCCGCGAAGCGGAGGCGGTGCTCAGCCGTCACGGGGTGCGGGTGGTGGCCCCTGCTGCGCCGCTGCGGCTGGCCGACGTGCCGCAGGTGCCGGCGGAAACAGTGGGGTTCCTGCGGGCGGAGAACGAGATGGTGCTGGACGTGGGCGGAGACGAGGTGGGGGCATGGGTGCTGGGCTACCTGCGCCAGGCCATCGTGACCCGTCCCTACCGGATGCTGCTGGTGCTGAACCCCTTCCGCCCCTTCGCGACCACGGTGGCAGGGGTGGCCGAGCTGCGCCAGGCACTGGAACGCGCCTCGCGCATCGGCTTCACCGGAGTCGTCAGCAACCCCAACCTGGCTTCGGCGACTGACCGGGCAGCCATCGAGGAGGGACACGCCCGGGTGCAGGAGTATGCCCGCGTCCTGGGCCTGCCCGTGGAGTTCCTGGTGGTGGAGGAGCGCTTCCGCGGCGCGGTGAGCCAGGAGTGGGCCGGGGTGCCGGTGCGTGTCATCACCCGGTACCTGGAGCCGGAATGGATGTAGCGAGGGAAGGAGACTGTCAATGCCGAAAGGGAGAGTGACACTCGACGAAGGCCG
>JARYMO010000134.1 GCA_029907055.1 Syntrophomonadaceae bacterium
TGCCCGGATCTGGCTGCATATGCATGCGCTCCAGCCTCGACAGCGCGGGTATCACCAGCCTCCTGTCCACCCTGGCTCCCCCTTTCAGCCTCTTGCCCTCATTGTACCCCGTATTCTGCCCCCCGGCCACACGCGCGGTGACCAGTCTGCCGTCCTGCCGTCGGCCGCGATCACGAGAAAGCCGGGCCTGGCGACCCGGCCTCCATATGCCGCGGGGATAGGCGGTGAGCGCCTACTTCTTCTTGGCGGCCTTCTTGGGGGCAGCCTTCTTGGCGGCCTTCTTCTCCTTCTTCACCACCACGGCTTCCTTAAGGGATTTTCCGGCCTTGAACGCTGGTACGCGGGTAGCTGGAACTGCAATCTCTTCCCCGGTGGCAGGGCTGATGACCTTCCTGGCTTTGCGGTCCCTGACCTCGAAGGTGCCGAAGCCGATGATCTGGACCTTGTCTCCGCTTGCCAGTGCCGCCTGGATGGACTCGACGGTGGCGTCCAGGATCTTGGCGGCGTCCTTCTGCGTTACCCCAGCCTTCTCTGCCAGCGATTTGACCAGTTCCGATTTGTTCACAGCATGATCCTCCCTTAAATTGTATTTGGACTGACTAATTGACTCATTCCACCAATGAACTGGAATTCCTTCCGAGTTTTCGCCGTTCGGCAAAAAAATTTTTTCGCCATCGCCGAGGCTTAGGGGGTTTGCCGCTGCCGCTCAGGGTTGGATCCCCAGTTCTCTGAGTTTCTCCTCGCTCGGCCGCCCCGATGCCGGGTCCCACCCACGCACCTGGTAGTAACGCGCCAGGACCGCAGCCACCTTCGACTCGTCGAGCGCCTGGCCCCCCGCCGCCTCGCGGTAGAAGCGCCGGGGAAAGCTCGAATCCTCCGGTCGCTCCCCCTCCCGCAGGTTGAACAGCTTGATGAGGTTCCAGGTGCGCTCGGCGGCCAGCGCCACCTGGTCGGCGGTGAAATCGAAGTCAGTGAAGACACTGCAGGCCTCCGCCACCAGTCGGGGCCCCACCCGGTTCATCACCGGGGGACGGATGCAGATACCGACCGCGTTGAAGAGGTTGATGAGGTCCTCGGCCCAGCGAGACATGACCGCGATGTCCACGCTGTCCGATTCCAGGTCGATGGCCTGGCGCTTGAGTTCTTCCGGCATGTCCAGCCGCTCGTACATGGTGCGGTCGAACCCGAAGCGCTCTACCTGCATGCGTTCGTCGCGCAGGTTGAAACGCAGGTTCTCCACCGGGTTGCGGCAGCGGAGGTGGTCGCCCCCGCGCAGGTTGGTGATGATGCCCAGGGTCCAGGTCGACCAGCGCCCGCGGGGGTCGATCATTGGGATTTCCAGCCCCTTGACGTGAATGGCGGCGTCCCGCGCCTCCTCCGGCAACTGCTCGGCGGCCCGCTTGACCCCCTCCGCCAGCAGGGCCCCAATGCCCCGGCGGTGGGCGATGTCGTCAAAGAGGCGGAAGACCGCGTCGTCGTCGCCGAAGTCCAGGTCGTAGCCGACGTCGTCGCGGGTCAGTACCCCCCTGCGGTAGAGCTCGATGGCCATGCCGGCCACCCCGGCCACGCTCACCATGTCCATCCCGTAGCGCTGGTTCAGTTCGGCCGCCTTCACCGAAGAGGTCAGGCTCAGCCCCAGCTGGGAGCCGAAGGACACGGTGGGGGTCACCTCCATGTCCTTCATGCGCAGCCCCTGGTAGGGGCCGTCGGCCACCTCCACCCAGTGGGCGCAGGCGATGATGCAGGACTGGCAGGCCACGTGACGGCGGGTGTGTTCCTCCACCCGGGCGCGGGCGAACTCTTCCTTCCATCCCGGGCGGCAGCCCAGGGTGAAGTTGTGCGCGGCCAGCGCATTCCAGTTGCCGTAGGGAATGGCGGCGTTCATGGACCCGTAGTCGCGGAAGGGAACGTAGAAAGGCGAGGACATGATGAGCTCGCGCGCCTGGCGCGCCACCTGCAGCAGGCCCTGGGGGTCGCGCGGACGCAGGCTACCGGTGCCGCGGACGGCTACCGCTTTCAGGTGCTTGGACCCCATCACCGCCCCCAGGCCGGTGCGCGCCCAGGCGTCGTAGCGCCCGTTCTCGATGCAGGCGAAGCGCACCAGGTTCTCCCCGGCAGGCCCGATGGCGGCTACCTCGCAGTCGCGGTGGCGCTGCTCGAGCACCTCGATGGTCTGCCAGGAGTCCAGTCCCCACAGGTCATCAGCCGGGCGGATCTCCACCCGGTCGTCCTCGATGGCCAGGTACACCGGCGTCTTTGCCTTTCCGCGCAGGACGAGAGCGTCGTAGCCGGCGGCCTTGAGGCGAATGCCGAAGAACATGCCCGAGTTGGAGGTCCCGAACAGCCCGGTCAGGGGGGACTTGGCCGAGGCCTCGGTGCGTGAGGCGGTCGGAAACAGCGATCCCACCAGGGTGCCCGCACTGAACACCAGGATGTTGGCGGGGGCAAGGGCATCGGTGCCAGGGGGCACCTGGTCGTAGAGGACGCGCGCGTTGAAGCCGATGCCCCCCAGGTAGTCGCGGCACAGCGCCGGCTCCAGGGGCGTGCGGGTAACGGTGCCGGCCGTGAGGTCCACGTCCAGCACGGTGCCAGCATAGCCGTGTTCCACTCTCATCTTCGAACCTCCCTGCCCGGTGGGTCCGGGCACGTGACTCCCACCCGGCGTTACCACTCTACCGTGTAGTGGCCGGGACCGGCCAGGGCCTTGCTCACCGCTTCCAGGAACCACATGGCGTGCGCGGCCGGCATCACCACCTGCAGCACCTCGTAGTTCTTGAGAAAGGTGAGCTCAAAGCCCTCCGGCGTGAAGCGGCCGCGGATCATCAGGCCGCGGCAGTCATCGGGGTACAGCTTGCTGTCCCGCGCCCCCTGCCGCTGCAGTTCCTCCAGCAGGCGGCGCATGGCCACAATCTCCTCGCTCCAGTCGAGGTGCACCCGGCAGCTGGTATCGCCCCGGCTGCGGAAGGTGAGTTCCAGCCGCTCACCCCCGTCGTACTCGATGCGCACCGACCGCAAGCGGTCGCCGCTGAACTCTTCCCACTGGTTCCTTCCCGGATACAGTTGCACCGCGATTACCCCTCGTCTCCTGGTTTCTTGCGGCTTCCCCTCATGCCCAGCCCCATGGCGGCCAGGAAGAGAAGGAAGGCCGCCAACAGCGTCAGCAGTACGTCCTTCATCGAGACTTCCAAGCGGGTCACCTCAATTCGCGAATTTCCTCCATTGTAGCACTCCCGGCCGGGCGACCCGGACCCGCAACCCCGGCCCTTCTCCCGCCAGCCCGCCGTTGCTGGCGTCTTCAGCCAACGGTCGGCCAGGTACGGAAGGGGCTCTGGTTGACTGCCGCCACCACCTGCAGGCCCCATCCGCGCGCGGCGCTGGCCTCCTGGATGGTCTCCGCCAGCAGTTCGACCGCCCCCCGCTCGGTGCCATGGTGACCTGCATCGATGACCGTGAGCCCAAGGTCCCGGGCCCGACATGCCTCGTGGTACTTCAGGTCCCCCGTCACCAGCGCATCCGCCTCCGTCTGGACAGCCAGTTCGACGAAGTTCCCCCCGCTGCCTGGCACCACCATGATCCTTTCCAGCTGGCGGCTCCCCCCGTCCACCAGGCGAACGCACTCCACCCCCAGGCGCTCGCTGACCAGCGCGGCCAACGCGTCGGCGTCCAGCGGGGCTGGCAGGCGTCCCACCCGCGCCGCCGACACCGCGTGCCGCGGCTGCGCCAGCTCGTAGACGTCGTAGGCGATCTCCTCGTAGGGATGGGTCCCGCGCACGGCCGCCAGCGCCTCCGCCAGCTTGTAGGAGGGCAGGATGCTCTCCAGCCGCACCTCGTCCACGCGCGCCAGTTCCCCCAGCTTGCCCTCGAAAGGACGTGCCCCGGGGCCGGGACGGAAGGTGCCGATGCCGGGGGAACTGAAGGTGGTATCGGTGTACTTGCCAATAGTCCCTACCCCCACCGAGCAGAGCGATTCCCGCACCTGTTCAGCGTGGCTGACGGGGACGAACACCGCCAGCTTGTACAGGCGGGGCCAGGAACCGTCACGGACCGGCTGCAGGGCGGAGAGCCCGAGCTTCTCACCCAACCGCTGGGCCAGCCCGGAGGGGGCAGCGTCCAGGTTGGTGTGACAGGCGAACACGCTGATGCCCGCCGCCAACACCTCCGCCAGCAGCCGCCCCCGCGGGTCGTCGGTCAGGACACTGGCCAGCGGCTCGAACACCAGCGGGTGGTGGGTCACCAGCAGCTGGGCCCCGTGCCGCTTGGCAGTCTCCACCGCTTCGGCATCCACGTCCAGGGCCGCCACCACATCGGTCACCTCGGCCATCCGGTTGCCCACCTGCAGGCCCACGTGGTCCCACTGCGCTGCCAGCACTGGCGGAAAGCGCCTCTCCAGGACCTCACACACCTCGCTCACTCTTGGCACGTGCCATCGCCTCCTCCAATCGCCTGCACGCCGTCTCCAGTGCGCGCAGCCGTTGCTCGCGTCCCGCGCGCCGGGACTGTTCCCAGCCCCGCCGCATGGTGTCGATGCGCGCTTTCTCGTGGGCCAGGTAGGCCACGACCTCCCCTTCTCCGCCCCCCTGCAGGAAGCGGGGCCCCACTTCCATCTCCAGTTCGTCCAGCTGGTAGGCGGGTCCCGCAGCGGGCTCGGCCACCAGCACCACGTAGAAACTCCCCGCCTCCTGCACCACTTCCTCCCCCACCACCGGCCAGCCCCGGGAAGCCAACCAGTGCCGCAACGGCGGGTGCGGGCGCTGCGGCTGCAGCACGAAGCGGCTGAA
>JARYMO010000135.1 GCA_029907055.1 Syntrophomonadaceae bacterium
GATGGAGGAGTCTTTCTCGATGTAGGTGTCGGTCTGCGGCACGTAGGCCTCGGGCTGGTAGTAGTCGTAGTAGCTGATGAAGTACTCCACCGCGTTGTCGGGGAAGAACTCCTTGAACTCGGAGTAGAGCTGGCCGGCCAGCGTCTTGTTGGGGGCAATGACCAGAGCCGGGCGCTGCACGCGGGCGATGACGCCGGCCATGGTGTAGGTCTTGCCGGAGCCGGTCACCCCGATGAGGGTCTGGTGGCGGTAGCCCGCCGTGAGGCCGGCCGCCAGCCGCTCGATGGCCTGCGGCTGGTCGCCGGTGGGCTGGTAGTCAGACTGCAGTCGGAATTCCATGGGGGTACTCTCCCGGGGCTGTCCCCGCGGCTCGCCTGGCGGCGGCCGCACGTGGTCTGGCAGAACCAAGCGTCCGGGGCAGCGGCGTTTACGGCAGCAGGCGCTGCAGCGCGCGCGCCGCCCGGGTGATGAACGTGTCGTCGCGCAGCACGATGAAGCGGTCGGTCCCCGGTTCCGGCACCGGGATGATGCCCAGCACCTGGCGGGGGCGCCGCTCCAGGCTGGCATAGATGATATCATGTGCGCGCAGGATGTCAATGTCCAGCCGCGTGGAGGCGGCCTGCAGGGCGTAGTACAGGTCCAGCCGGTCGCGCACCCCCATGCCGTTCACCGCCAGCACCACGTCCTGGCTGCGGATGCCGGCCCGCGCCGCCAGGGAGCCGGGCAGCACGTCCAGCACCATCACCCCGTGCCCGGGATGGCGGTAGATGGCCTCCCCGCGCGATTCCTGGCGCAGCCCCACCCAGATGAGCAGCTCGTGGCCCAGCGGGCCGAAGAGGGCCGGCACCCACACCAGCGAGGGCACCAGGGCGGCGCCCAGCGCCAGCAGCACCAGCACGGCGCTGAACAGCGCCAGGTGCCCGGCCGAGGACACCACCTTGCGCCGCGGCGGAGCGGTGGTGGCCACCTCCCCGTAGCCCAGGATGGCCAGCACCGGCACCAGCATGTAGGCCAGCGAGTCCGCCGACCCCGGTCCCAGGTGCAGCAGTGGCCACCACTCCGGGCGGGCCAGCGGCGACACTTCCACTCCCGGCCCCGACACCTGCGCCACGCCCATCACCGCCACCAGCGGGATGGGCCAGAACTTCTGCAGGTTGAAGCCCCCCACCACCTCGGCCTCCCCCTCCCGGCGCACGTACACCGGCATGGGGTCCAGCCAGCCAGTGAGCAGGATGAGCAGGGCCTCCACCATGTGCAGCACCCCCACCAGGGCCATCAGCTGCGGCACGTCGATGTCCCCCGCCCCGGACAGCAGGCTGAACAGCGACACGATGCCGCCGGCATAGGCGAAGCACAGGTAGCGGGGGTGGAAGAGCATCAGGGTGAGGGCGGTCAGGAACAGGTAGACGATGCCGATGCGGGACAGGTCGATGCCAAGGGCGATGAGCACCAGCGCCCCCACCGCCCCGCCCGCCACGCCAGCCAGGGTAGAGATGACGGTGGAGCGCACGTAGATGTTGCGCTCCAGCGCGAACAGGCCCTCCGAGAGGCGTTGCATGCGCTTGTACTGCCAGGCCACCACCAGCACCAGCACCAGGAACAGCGGGTTGAGGACTGCCCTCAGCAGCAGCTCCCCTGCAGCACCCACCAGCGACACTCCCTACCAGCCCCTCCCACTCCCCTGAAACAAGGGGACGCTCTTTCCGTTCCACCCCTCCACCCTGAAACAAGGGGACGCTCTTTTTGTTTCAGCCTCCTCAAACAAGGGGACGCTTTTTTGTTTCAGCCTCCTGCCCTGAAGCGGGGGGTACTTCCTGCTTCGGCTCCCCTCCCGCAGCGAGGGGGTCTTCGCCTTCGCGCAGCACCGTTCACGGCCGTCGGCAGCGGGGCCCTCCCCGCGGCACTGCCTGGCAGAACCAGCGGAGGTGCGCTTCAAATCCCCGCCCAGAGCTCAACGGGGATCCTGGCCGCGTGGCCGTCGGGCGCGGCTCCCCCGGTTCCCCGTCAGGACTGCCGTCGGCCGCGGCCCCGCTCGAGTGGGCGCAGCCCCGCGCGACTTCAGGCGGCCGCGGCCGGGGTGCGCTGCAGCTGCCGCACCAGGAGCTGGCGGGCCCGCTCCAGTTGGACATCGGCGCCGTCCTGGGGCTTCACCACGTAGTCCGGCGCGATGCCCACGCGGTCAATATCGGTGCCCTTGGGGGTCTCATACCGGTCGGTGGTCACCTTCAGGGCGTCGCCGCCTACCAGCGGGAACACGGTCTGCACCAGACCCTTGCCGAAGCTCTTCTCTCCCACCAGCACCGCCCGGCCCGAGTCCTGCAGCGCCCCGGCCAGGATCTCCGCCGAACTGGCCGTGCCCTGGTTGATGAGCACCACCACTGGCAGGGTGAAAGCCCCCCGCTTGGCCTCGTAGACCTTCTCCGCCCCGCCGCGGTCCACCACCCGCACGATGGTACCGGAGTCCAGGAACTGGTCGGCGATCTTCACCGCCGCCTCGAAGTCGCCGCCGGGGTCGTCGCGCAGGTCCAGCACCAGGCCCCGCGCGCCCCTCTCTGTCATCTCATCCAGCGCCTGCTCAACCTCGCTGGCGGAGTGAGCGCTGAACTGCATCAGGTAGAGGTAGCCCAGGCGCGGCTCTCCCTCCAGCACCCGCCACTCCACCGAGGGGACCTGGATGATCTCCCGGATGATGCGGAACTGGTGCTCCTGCCCGTCGCTCTCCCGGTAGACCCCCACGATGACCTGGGTGCCGGGGTCGCCCCGCAACAGCCTGGCGGCCTGGTCGAGGCTCATGCCCACCGTCGACCGGCGGTCAATGCTGAGGATGATGTCCCCGGCGCGGATCCCCGCGCGCGCCGCCGGGGTGTCCTTCATGGGCGAGACCACCCGGATCTGGTCCTTCTCGTCCGCGCCCACCACCAGCCCCACGCCGCCGAAGCTGGCCTGGATCTTCATGGTCAGTTCCTGGTACTCGTCCCGGTCCAGGTAGGCGGAGTAGGGGTCGCCCAGCGCGTCCACCATGCCCCGCATGGCCCCGGTGATGAGGACCGGGTTCTCCGCCGGTTGCAGGGCCTGGGTCTTCAACAGCGCCGTCAGCTGCACCAGGCTGCCCATCGTATCCCAGTAGCGCACCATCGTCCAGCCCAACCCCAGCAGGCACAGCAGCCCCACCAGGGCCAGCGCCCGCACCATCCATTTCCACGCGCTGAACAGCCTCAACACTTCCTTCTGCGGCACCCCCGCCGGGGGCCGCGGTATTCCAGTTCCACTCTTACCCCACTATCTTACTCCAAGCCCCCTGCCAGCACAAACGGCAATCGGGCCCAGGACCCCAGCTGCCGACGGTACGCGGGCCCTTGCCCTCCTGCACCAGCTCGCGCCGGTGGAAACGAAAAGAGCGTCCCCCTGTTCCAGGAGGGCGCCCGTGAGGCGGCCATGCGGCCGACGGAGATGAACGGTCCTGCACGACGGCGAAGCCCCCCCCTTGCTCCAGGAGGGGGGCGGAAGCAAACGGGGCCTTCCCCGTTCCAGGGCGGGAGGCTGAAACGAAAAGAGCGTCCCCTTGTTTCAGGGGGGAGGGGTGGAACGAAAAGAGCGTCCCCTTGTTTTAGATGTAGTTGCCGGGGTTGACGGGGGTGCCGTTCTTGCGCACCTCGAAGTGCAGGTGGGGGCCGGTGCTGAAACCGGTGGAGCCCACCAGGCCGATGGTCTGCCCCTTGCCGACCTTGGCGCCGGTGCCCACCGAGATCTTGGACAGGTGGGCGTAGAGGGTGGAGAGGCCGCCGCCGTGGTCAATGATGACGGTGTTGCCGTAGCCGCCCATCCAGCCGGTGCTGATGACGGTGCCGCCGTCGGCCGCCCACACCGGGGTGCCGGTCCGGGCCGAGATGTCGATGCCGGTGTGCATGCGGCGGCTGTGCAGGATGGGGTGGTAGCGCATGCCGAAGGAAGAGGTGACCGACCCCCGCACCGGCCACATCATCACCCCGGTGCCCTGCTTGGGCCCGCTGGGGCTCTGCAGGGAGCGGATGACCTTCTCCAGCTCGGCCGAGGTCCTCTCCAGCTCGTCCAGGGCCCGCTCGTACTCCCGGCGCTCCTTCTGCACCTTGGCGAGCACTTCGGCCTTCATGTCCGCCTGCTCGTCCAGGAACTGCTGGTGCGCCTGCTGCTGGGAGAGGACCGCCTCCAGGGTGTTCTTCTGCCGCTGCAGGGCCTGCTTCTTCTCTTCCAGCTGCCGGCGCTCCTCGCCGATGGAGGTGATGAGGTCCATGTCCTGCTGCACGATCTCGTTCAGCATGTCGTAGCGGGTGAGGAAGTCGGCCACGTCGGTGGCGCTGAACAGGACCTCCAGGTAGGAGATCTCTCCTTCCTCGTACACCCTCACCAGCCGCTCGTTGAGGACGTCGGTGCGCTCCTGCAGGCGCTCCTCCGCCTGGGCGATGTCCTGCTCGGTCTGGTTGATGCCCGCCTTGACCTGGCTCACGCGCGAGTCGAGCTGCCGGATGCTGCTGCGGGTGGCTTCCATGCTGCGCTCGATGACGCGGATCTCGCCCATGATGCTCCGCTCCCTGGCCCGCGCCTGGCGGATCTGCGCCCGCTGCTGCTCGATCTTCCGGTTGATCTCCTTCAGCCTGGCCTGGCTCTCCTCCAGCTGGCCGGCCTGCGCCGTCCCCAGCATCCCGGCCAGAAGCGCCAGCGCGGCGATGAGTGCCAGCCACCTGCGCGTCAGCCCGCGGCCCATCAAAGGCTCGTACCTCGTCCA
>JARYMO010000136.1 GCA_029907055.1 Syntrophomonadaceae bacterium
GAGCACCAGGTGCTCGAGTACCAGCGGCAGGACATCGAACTGGTCATCGCAGAAGGTCACGGTGTCCTCGTCGGCCTCCTCTCCCGCTCCCGGCTCGCACTCCTCCCGCAACTGGAAGGAGAACTCGGTGAACACCGCTTCCGGGTAGTGTTCGAGGCAGCGCCCGCACTGCAACTGCAGCAACGCCCGCGCCTGCACGGTGGCCACCATGCGGTCGCCGGCACTGACCACCGCCACGCGCGCCTGCACCGGCTCCAGGCAGGCCACCGTCTCCCCGCCCAGGTCCAGCTGCGGCACCCGCTGCTGGAGGTCGAATTCCCGGCTCGCTCCGGGATGCTGTTTGAGCCACCCGAGGTCAATGCGCACTGTCGCCACCCCACTTGACAACCAGATTCATTATATGCCGGGCCTGTACCCTTGTCAAATCGGCGCTTGACGCGCTCCCGGGGCCCGCCCCGCGACGAAAAAGCCGGGCCCCCGTCGGGGGGCCCGGCCTCGAGGCGTGCCGGCGGCCGCGTCCTGACTACTTGGCCAGGTTGTAGGTGTCGCGGGCGATGACCAGTTCCTCGTTGGTGGGGATGATGAAGATGCGGACCTTGGAGTCGTCGGCGGCGACATCCACTTCCTTGCCGCGCACCTTGTTCTTCTCCACGTCCATCTTGATGCCCAGGGCATCCAGGTTGGCACAGATGTTCTCGCGGATCTCGATGCCGTTCTCGCCCACCCCGGCAGTGAACACCAGGCAGTCGCAGCCGTTCAGTTCGGCCATGTAGGCGCCGATGTAGGCCTTGATGCGGCTGTAGTACACGTCGAGGGCGAGCTTGGCCCGTTCATTGCCGGCGGCCGCCGCCTCCAGGATGTCGCGCAGGTCGTTGGAGACCCCGGACAGGCCCAGCATGCCGGACTTCTTGTTCAGGTAGTTGTTGACCTCGGCGGTGGTGAGGTTGAGCTTCTCCATGATGTAGAAGACGATGGCGGGGTCGATGTCACCGGAGCGGGTGCCCATGACCAGCCCCTCCAGGGGGGTGAAGCCCATGGAGGTGTCCACCACCATGCCGTCCTTGATGGCCGCCATGCTGGCGCCGTTGCCCAGGTGCAGGGTGATGATCTTGCACTGCTCGTAGGGCTTGCCGAGCATGTCCGCCGCCCGGTGCGAGACGTAGTAGTGGGAAGTGCCGTGGAAGCCGTAGCGGCGCACCTTGTACTGCTCGTACAGCTCGTAGGGCAGGGCGTACATGTAGCTGCTGGGCGGCATGGTCTGGTGGAAGGCGGTGTCGAAGACCGCCACGTGCTTGATGTTGGGCATCAGCTCCTGGCAGGCCTCGATGCCCATCAGGTTGGGGGGGTTGTGCAGCGGAGCGATGTCGAAGCACTCGCGGATGACGTGCTTGACGGAGTCATCGATGACCACCGAGGCGGCGTACGCCTCGCCGCCGTGCACCACGCGGTGGCCGACCGCACCGATCTCGTCCATGCTCTTGATGACCCCGTATTCGGGGTTCACCAGCACTTCCAGCACCAGCTTCATGCCCTCGGTGTGGTCCGGCAGGTCCTTCTTGATGACCACTTCGTCCTTGCCCACCGGCTCGTGCTTCAGCACGGTGCCGGGAATGCCGACGCGGTCGACCAGACCCTTGGCCAGCACCGATTCGTCCGTCATGTCCACCAGCTGGTACTTGATGGACGAACTGCCGCAGTTGACAACCAGAATCTTCATTCTCCGTTACCTCCTCGAAGATTTGTTGGGCCCCCTACGCGCGCACCGCGGTCATGGCGACAACATTGACGATGTCTTCCACGCTGCAGCCACGGGAAAGGTCATTGACGGGCTTGCCGATGCCCTGCAGGATAGGACCGATGGCCTCCGCTCCCGCCAGCCGCTGCACCAGCTTGTAGCCGATGTTGCCCGCCTGCAGGTCGGGGAAGATGAGGATGTTGCACTGCCCTGCCACCGGGCTGCCGGGGGCCTTGGAGGCGCCGACCTTGGGCACCAGGGCCGCGTCGGCCTGGAACTCGCCGTCCACCGCCAGCTCGGGGAACTTGGCCTTGGCAATCTCGGTGGCCTTGACCACCTTGTCCACCAGCTCGTGGCTGGCGCTGCCCTTCGTAGAGAAGGAGAGCATGCCGATCTTCGGCTCCTTCATGCCGCACAGGTCAACCGCGGTTCCCACCGAGGCCTTGGCAAACTCGGCCATCTGCTCGGCAGTCGGGTTGGGGGTCACGGCGCAGTCCGCGAACACGAACACCCCGTTGTCCCCGTACGGGCAGTTGGGAACGATCATGATGAAGGCGCCGGACACGGCCGAAATGCCGGGAGCGGTCTTGATGATCTGCAGCGCCGGGCGCAGCACGTCGCCGGTGGTATTCTCGGCGCCGGCCACCTCGCCGTCAGCCTTGCCGGTCTTGACCATCATGGAGCCGAAGTAGAGGGGATCCGCCATGAGGTCCTTGGCCTTGTCGGGCGTCATGCCCTTGTCCTTGCGCATCTCGTAGAACGCCTGCACGAAGTCGTCGAAGTAGGGAGCTTCCGTCGGGTTGACAATCTCCGCCCCGCTGAGGTCAACCCCCAGCTTGTCCGCCAGGCCCTTGACGGCCGCCGGATCCCCCAGCAGGATGGGGTGAGCGAGCTTCTCCCGGACCAGGGTCGGGACCGCCTGGATGGTCCTCTCCTCGGTCCCCTCCGGCAACACGATGGTCTTGGCCTTGACCTTGGCCTTCTCCTTGATCTGCTCCAACAGAGTCATTGCAGTGCCCCCTTCTTTTCGTAATGTGGACTGGTCCCCAGCCGGTCCGCCTGCGCTCTCCCGCACCCCTTGCAACCCGCCCGCAAACTGGTAAGCTGGAATCAATCCGCAGCCGGGGGGCACCGAGATTGGCAGTCGCCGGCATTGTCGCCGAGTACAATCCGTTTCACCGAGGCCACGCCTACCACCTGCAGCAGGCCAAGCTGCGGAGCGGGGCAGAGGCGGCCGTCGCGGTCATGAGCGGGCATTTCGTCCAGCGCGGCGAGCCTGCCCTGCTCGACAAGTGGGCCCGTGCCGAGATGGCGCTGCACGGGGGGGTGGACCTGGTGTTCGAGCTGCCCTTCGCCTGGGCCGTGCGCAGCGCGTACTACTTCGCGCGCGGGGCGCTCCTGTGCCTGGCAGCTACCGGGGTGGTTACCCACTTGTGCTTCGGGGCCGAGGCCGACAGCCTGGACCTCCTCCTGGAGCTGGCCGCCATCCTGGCTGATGAGCCGGAGCCCTTCCGGGAGGAGCTCAAGGCCGCCCTCGCCCGGGGAGTCAGTTTCCCCGCCGCGCGCGCCCTGGCCGTGGCCGCCTTCCTGCGCCAGCCCGGCCACGCGGCCGTCGCCGAGCAGGCACTGCGCACCATGGCCAGCCCCAACAACATCCTGGCCCTGGAATACCTGAAAGTCATACGGCAGGAGTCCCTGCCGCTGGTGCCGGTTCTCATCCCCCGCCGCGGCCCCGGCTACCACGACCTCTCCCCCGGGCCCTGGGCCTCAGCCAGCGCGGTCAGGGCCATGTGCCGCGAGGCGGACTGGAGCGACCGCGTGGGTGCGTCATTGCCCCCCTCCAGCCTGGAGGTCATGCGCAGGGAGTTCGCGTTGGGCCGGGGTCCGGTGTTCCCGGAAGCCCTCGACCTCATCCTGCTGGCCCTGCTGCGCCGGGCCTCGCTGGAGGAACTGCGGCGCATCGCCGATGTCACCGAAGGGCTGGAGAACCGCATCAAAAAAGCAGCTCGCACATCCACCAGCCTGGCCGAGCTCACGGAAGGCATCAAGTCCAGGCGCTACAACCTGACCCGCATCCAGCGCGTCCTCCTCCATGCCCTGCTGCAGGTGACAGCCGCCGATCTGCAGGCCTACGATCACGCGGGACCAAGCTACCTGCACGTCTTAGGGTTTTCTCCACGGGGGCAGAAAATCCTCCTGCGAACCAGGAAGGCGGCCAGAATTTTTTTGCTCACCCGCGTCGCACCTGCCCTGCGCGGCAGGCGCGCCCTGCAGGACCCGGCCGGCCGTGCCATGCTGGAGCTCGACCTGCTGGCCACCGACCTCTACGCCCTGCTGCGGGCGCCCGGACAGCGCCACGCGGGGGGCGATTTCACCACTGCACCGGTACGCATTGACTAGTCCATGCCGCAGGCGGCGCGGATCTGCGGCAACGCAGCCAGCGTCGCCTCGCGCCCCAAGCGCACGCACTCCGCCGCCCGCTCAAAGGAGCCGGACCCGATGTGCCCCAGCATCGGCTGCACCAGGATGTCCGCCCCCGGCTTGACCAGGTCCACGAAGATGCGCCGCTCCAACAGGTCGATGGCCGCCAGCAGCACCTGCAGCGGGTTCTTCAGCTCCGTCTCGCGCTCCATGCCGAAGTTGACGTCCACTGCCACCACGCGCTGGCACCCCAGCTCCCGCGCCAGTTCGATGGGCAGGCGATCGCTGACCGCCCCGTCCACCAGCAGCATGTCGCCCATCTCCACCGGGGTGAAGACGCCGGGGATGGAGATGCTGGCCCGCACCGCTTCGCTCACCAGGCCCGAAGTCAGCACCACCCGCTTGCCGGCGCGGATGTCGGTGGCCACTACCGCCAGGGGCACCGAGAGTTCCTCGAAGCGCTTGCCCTTGGTCAACAGGTAGGTGAAGTCGCGGATCTTGCGGCCGCCCACGAAGCCCGACCCGGGGAGCTGAAAATCCATCAGGCGGTTGAAGTTGAGCTCCTCGAACAGCTTCTGCAGCAGGTA
>JARYMO010000137.1 GCA_029907055.1 Syntrophomonadaceae bacterium
GCGTGGACAAACTCCATGGTGAGCACCCGGCGCGTGGTGTACTCCCACACGATGCGCGGGACCACCACCCGGGAATCGTGCTGGAAGTTGGCCCGTATGCGCTCGGCGTTGCGCCCTTCCAACTCGTAATCGAGCTCGTTCCAGATGGTCTCCTCGAATTCCTGGAAGATGGCGTCCAGGTCGATGAAACATTCCCAGTCCGTGAACCTCTTCAGCACGCCCACCGCCCAGCCCACCGCGCGCAGGTCGATCCTCACCAGCCGTTCGATGCCCGGCCGCATGACCTTCACCGCCACCGTCTGCCCATCCGGCAGGACAGCCCGGTGCACCTGCCCCAGCGAAGCCGATGCAACTGCCTGCGCTTCCAGCTGCGGGAACACCTCCTCTGCATCCCGCCCGAATTCCTCGCTGATGACCGCGCGGATACCCGCGAAGTCAGCCGGACGCACCTCGTCCTGCAGGCCGGCCAGTTCATCGATGGCCGCCCGCGGCAGAATATCGACCCGGCTGCTGAGGAACTGTCCCAGCTTGATGAGGAGTCCACCCAGCTCCACCGCCGTCAGCCGAAAGCGACGGGCCTGCGTGGCGTAGAGCGAGGCCCGGCGCCGCGCGACCCAGGACGGGCGGTGCCAGAGGCGCTGCCACCTCAGAAGGTAGAAGGAGAGGAAAATGCGCAGGAAAAGCGAGATAACGGTCAGCGACCGCATCAGGCCCGACCAGGCGTGTGAGTGCATGAACATGGTCCTCCCGGCTGCCCTCCTTACCTGCCCGCGCCTTCCTCCGGGTGCACCCCGGGGGCGGACCGGGGGCCGGGCGGGGCTCTCAGGCCGGGCTCGCCGTAGCGTCGGTACCGAGTGTGAGCAGGCGGAACAGGTCACGCTCGGCACGCTGCAGTTCGGGCATGGCCCCATCCCGTTGGCGGTGGGGGATGCTCAGTTCAATGTGACCCTTGACCGAGGCCGGCCGATCGGAAAGCACGAAGATTTCCTCGCCCAGCATCACGGCCTCCTGGATGTTATGCGTCACGAAGAAGGTCGTGCGGCGGTCGGCCAGCCACAGGTCGATGAAGGCCTGCATCAGGGACAGCTTGAGCTGCACGTCCAGGCCGGTGAACGGCTCGTCCATCAACAGCAGGTCCGAGGGAAAGGCAAACGCCCGCGCCAGCGCCACCCGCTGGCGCATGCCGCCGCTCAGCTTGGCCGGCAGGTAGTGCTGGAACTCTGTCAACCCCACCATCTGCAGGTAGCGGTCGATGGTGCGCTGGCGTTCGGCCGGGCCCATGTGGTCCTTGAGGACGAACTCAAGGTTGCCCCGCACCGTCTTCCACTTGAGCAGGCGCGGCTCCTGGAAGAGGTAGCTGACCCGCTTGCCGGAGAATCCTTCCATTTCCCCGCTGTCCGGCACGGTGATGCCCGCCATCAGGTTGAGCAGGGTGGTCTTTCCCGCCCCCGAGGGCCCCAGGATGCAGGCCAGCCGGCCTTCTTCCACTTCCAGCGACAGGTCCCTGATGACCTCCAGTCCCTCGATGCGCTTGTACACGTGTCGCAGCGCCAGTTTCATGCCCGTCATCTCCATGCCCGGAAGTGCTTCTCGGCAGCCTGCATCGCGGTTTCAAACACGAAACTGACGGTGATGATGACGATGGTCCAGCTGAAGACCCTCACCGTGTCCAGGTAGGTCTTGGCCGTCTGCATCTCGGTGCCGATGGCCAGGCGGGGCTGGCTGAGGATCTCTGCGGCAATGATGACCTTCCAGGTCAGGCCCATGGCCGCCGAGGCACCGGCCATCAGGAAGGGCAGTACCGAAGGCAGGTACAGCTCCCACAGCACCCGCCGCGGCGACACCCTGAACAGCCGGGCCATTTCCACCAGCTGGGCATCGACGTTGCGGATGCCCTCGATGGTGTTGCTGCACATGATGGGGAATGCCATCAGGAAGCTCACGAAGATCGGCACCATTTCGGTCTGGAACCAGATGAGGGCCAGGAGGATGACGGCCATGACCGGCGTGCTGCGGATCACGGTGAGCAGGGGTTGCAGCATCCAGAAGGCCAGCGAGTTGAACCCGGCCAGCAGGCCCACGGCGATGCCGCCCAGGCAGGAGACCAGGAACCCGATCAGGCCCCTGGCCACCGTGGCCCCCACCGAGGGCCAGAAATCAGGACTGCGCACCACGCTGAGCAGGTCGCGCACCGTTGATTCCGGGGCGGGGAGAATGATCTCCGCCCCGATCATCAACGAGAGCAGCTTCCAGATGAGGATGAGCACCAGGACCGAGGAAACGGTGGCCAGGCTATGGCGCGTAGTAGAACCCATCGTCTGGCATCTTTCCGCCCACACTGGCCGGTGCGAAATCGAACAGCACCTTCAGGAAGGCCTCAACCGCCTGCCTGCTGCTGGCGGCGTCCTCGAACCGGAAGTTGCAGCGGGGAATGGCCGCCTCCGCCACCGCCGCCTTCATGCCAATACCGTGCTTCTCCACCAGCGCTCCCGCCTCCCCGGGATGCGCGGTCACCCACTCCAGCGACTGGCGGTAGGCATCGAGGAAGGCTGCCACCGCCTGAGGATGTGCCTGTGCCACCTCGCGGTTGACAATCAGGCAGGTCTGCGCCATCTGCACCTTGCCCTGCTGGGCCTCGGCCCAGGCGTCCTGCAGGTTGACCGCCACCTTCAGCTGCTGGTTGCCCATCAAGGCCTGGGTGACCCACGGCTCGGGCATCACGGCCACCTGGCTGCGTCCGGCGATGAGGCTCTGCGCCAGCTCCACCTGACCCAGCGTGTAGTCAAGCGTCAGGTCCTTGTCCGGGTCCAGGCCCTGGCGGCGCAGCAGGTAGCGCAGCACGATGTCCGGCGTGGCCCCTTTGCCGACCACGTTGACCGTCTTTCCCTTGAGATCAGCCAGGGTGTTGACCGTCGGATCTGCGGTGACCAGGTAGTTGACCCCCCAGGAAGTGATGGCCGCCAGCTGGTAGGGAATGCCCTTGTTGTACAGGGTGGCCGCCATGTTGGTGGGCGGCGTGGCCAGGTCCACCTCGCGCGATACGATCTTGGAGGAAAGCAGGTCTGGCGAATCGACCACCTGGATGTCAGCGGTGACGCCCTCTCCCAGCATTGCCGCGGCATCCTCCATCAGCTTCACCATGCCCACGGCGGTAGGCCCGCGCAGCACGGCCACCTTGAGCGTCACCGGCTCGGCCGGAGTAGGTTCGGGCTTGGCCGACTCCGGAGGCCCCTGGGTGGCACAGCCGCCCACCGCCGTCGCCGCCAGCAGCACCGCCAGCACCAGGACCAGAATTCTTCTTCCCTTCATCATTTACCCTCCTCCCCATTTCCCCTTCGTACACGCACGTAACCCTCGCGCCTTTTTTCATTCTATCCCCTCGCCTCGCCCACCGGCAACCTCGCTCCCGGGCTGCACCCGCCAGGATGCCCCGCCCGCAAACGAGTACAGGTAGGCGGCCTGCAAGGGACGCCCCGTGATGGCAGTCACCGCCCGCGCGTAGAGCCCTATCTGCGTCCGGTAACGCCCGGCCAGCGCTTCCATCCCGCCCGTCAGGCGATCGCTCTTGAAATCGATGAGCACCAGCCCCTCTTCATCCTCCAGCAGGCAGTCGATGACCCCCTGCAGCACCACGTGTTCGCCTTCTGCCTCCGGTTCCGGGTAGAGTTCGCGCGCCGGCAGGCGCAGGGTAAAGGGGAGTTCCCTCCACACCTTGCCCGCCCGCCGCAGCCGCTGCCCCAGTTCCCCGGCGAAGAAGCGGGCGATGGCCTCGCGGTCCACCGCCTGCGCCTGGTGCGGCGTCAGAATTTCGCGCGCCACCATCCGGGCCACCTGGCCGGCAATACCGTCCGCATCGAGCCTTCCTCCCAGCTCCAGGTGCTGCATCACGGTGTGCATGGCGATTCCCACTTCCACGGCGCTCAACCCTGCTTCCTCCTGCAGGAAACGTGGACGCCCCCCCAGGTGCGGAAGACATTCCCCCGCGGGCCGCCAGGCTTCCTGCGGCCGGTCTCCGGGCTCCGCCGCCCGCTTGACCTCGGTCACCGACACCTTGGCTGGCCTCCTGGCCAGGACCGCCCACGGGTACCTCCACCCCAGGCGGAACGCCACCCGCTCGGGGTCACCAGCCACCGGCATGACCGGTTCCTGCCTCGCGCTCCCCTCCTGCTCCGACCGCTCCATGGCGGGCACCACCGCACAGCGCACCTCGAAGAGCGCCCTTTCCCCCGGGGCAGGTCCCACCTGCGGCCACTGCACGCTTCCCGGGCGCTCTGCGTCCAGGGCCGCCAGCGCCGGGCCCAGCCATTCCAGGAAACTCCTGGCCTGGGCGCGCAATCCTGCCGGCAGGGGGGCACCTGGTGCGGCCGGCGAAGGCCCGTCGGCTCCGTCGACTGCCACCACCTCCCGCCAGCCGCGCAGGCTGTTTTCCGGGTCGCGCACGGTGCCCACCAGCACCAGGCGTTCCCGCGCCCGGGTCACGGCCACATACAGCAGCCTCATCTCCTCGGCCAGGGTTTCCATCAGCAGGCGGTGCCGGATGGCACGATAGGCCAGCGTCGGGTACTGCACCGAGCGCTGCACATCCACCCTCATCGGTCCCACCCCCAGCTCCCGGTGCGCCAGCAATGGTGCGTCCAGGCTGCGCAGGTTGAACCTCCTCCCCGTGCCCACCAGGTACACCACCGGGAACTCCAGCCCCTTGCTCTTGTGGATGCTGAGCACCCGC
>JARYMO010000138.1 GCA_029907055.1 Syntrophomonadaceae bacterium
CATCGACACCGTGCGCGAGTTCCGGGAGCGGTATCCGGGGAGCGAGCTCTACTTCATCGTGGGCATGGACGCCCTGCTGGAGATCAAGACCTGGAAAGACGTCGACGAACTGGTCCGCCTGTGCGGGTTCATCGCCGCCGTGCGCCCCAAGTACAGCCAGGACCTGGCCGACCCGCGCCTGGCGGGCCTGCCTGATGACTTCTGGCGCCGCCTGCAGCTGGTGGAGGTGCCGGGGCTGGACATCTCGTCCACCGACCTGCGGCGCAGGCTGGCGGCTGGCAAGCCGGTGAGATACCTCATGCCTCCGGCGGTGGAGGACTACGTGCGCCGGCACAACTTCTACGGGGGTGGCACCCACGATTGACGTGAACGCGGCCCTCGACATCGCCCGCAGTGCGTTGTCGGCGCAGCGACTGCGGCATTCGCTGGGGGTGGCCGAGGTGGCAGCCCGGCTCGCCCGCCAGCATGGGGCAGACCCGGAGCGGGCACAGGTGGCCGGGCTGCTGCACGACTACGCGCGGGACCTGGGCGGGGCGCGGCTGCTGGGCCTGGCAGCCGCCGAGGGGCTGCTGACCGAGCAGGTGGAAGAATGGCTGCCCGACCTCCTGCACGGGCCGGTGGGAGCGTGGCTGCTGCGCGCGGAGCGGGGGGTGCGGGACGAAGCGGTGCTCTCCGCCATTGCCAAGCACACGCTGGCCGACCCGGTCATGTCACCGCTGGACAAGATCGTCTACCTGGCCGACATGATCGAACCGGGCCGGGAGTACCCCGGTCGGGAGGAAATTGCCGTCATGGCCTCCTGCGACCTGGATGCGGCGCTGCTGGCAGGACTGGACACCACCATCCGCTACTGCCTGGAACGGAAGCGGTACCTGCACCCCCGCACGGTGGTGGCCCGCAACCACCTGTTGCGCACTTTGCCAAGCGGGCGGGGCGTGTGATAGAATACTGCTGTGGTGCAGGCAGGGCATACTCGGTGGCCGGGGCCATGGCCGGAGGACTGCTCCGGGAAGACGGCAGCGCGCCGCCGCGAGGAGGACGGGCGATTGACTGAACAGGACCTGGCCCGGGAGATTGCCGAGATTGCCAGCGCAGAAAAGGCCGCTGACATCGTGGTGCTGGATGTCAGCGGCATCACGGTGCTGGCAGACAACCTGGTGATTTGCAGCGGGCGCAGCACCATCCAGGTCAAGGCCATTGCCGAGAGCATCGAGGATCGGCTGCTGGAGAAGGGGTACAAGCCGCTGCGGCGAGACGGCTTCAACGAGGGCCGCTGGGTGGTGTTGGACTACGGGTCAGTCATCGTGCACGTGTTCCGGCAGCAGGAACGGGAGTACTACGACCTGGAAAACCTGTGGGGTGACGCCCGGCGCCTGGAGCTGGGAATGACGACCTCGTAGCGAGGTGCTGTCGTGGCCTCAACTGCACATGCCCGGGGACGAACAGAGCCCTCCGTGAACGGAGGGCTCGCGTACTGATCCGGGGTCGACCCGGCGGTGCTGCGGTGCCGGCGATGCCTACACCACCAGGTTGACCAGCTTGCCGGGGACCACGATGGCCTTGCGCAGTGGGCGCTCCCCCATCAACTCCCTGATGCGGGGCAGAGCCATGGCCATGGCCTGCACCTCCTCCTGGGAGGCCCGGGCGGGCACCGTCATGCGCTCCCGCACCTTGCCGTTGACCTGTACCACCACTTCCACCTCGTCGCGGACCAGGGCCTGCGGGTCGTATGCCGGCCAGGACTGCTGGTGGACACTGCCCGCGTGGCCGGTGGCCTGCCACAGCTCCTCTGCGATGTGGGGGGCGAACGGCGCCAGCAGCAAGGCCAGCATTTCCAGCGCCTCCCTGATGACCTGCAGGTTGGCGTCCTCCCCTTCCTTGTACTGGTAGAGGGCGTTCACCATCTCCATGATGGCGCTGATGGCGGTGTTGAAGTTGAACCGCGTCTCGATGTCTTCTGTGACCTTCCTGATCGTGAAATGGGTACGGTAGCGCATATCGCGGTCGGCCTGGGACATCTGGGGGGGCAGGCCGGCCGGTACCCCGGGGAGTCGGTCGGCGAACTCGGCAAACAGCCGCCAGACCCGGTGCAGGAAGCGGTAGGCTCCCTCTACCCCCTGGTCGCTCCACTCCAGGTCCCGCTCCGGCGGGGAGGCGAACAGGATGAACAGGCGCGCGGTGTCAGCGCCGTAGGTGGCGATGATGTCCTCCGGGCTGACGGTGTTGCCCTTGGACTTGGACATCTTGGAGCCCTCCTTGAGCACCATGCCCTGGGTGAGGAGGTTGGTGAAGGGCTCCTGGCAGCTGAGCAGGCCCATGTCGTACAGCGCCTTGGTGAAGAAGCGGGAGTACATCAGGTGGAGAATGGCGTGCTCCACCCCTCCGATGTACTGGTCGACCGGCATCCAGTAGTCGACCGCTTGCCGGTCCCAGGGGCGGTCGTTGGTGTGGGGGCTGGCGAAACGGATGAAGTACCAGGAGGAACAGACGAAGGTGTCCATGGTGTCGGTTTCCCGGCGGGCCGGGCCGGCGCAGCGCGGACACTGGGTGTTCACGAAGCTCTCCACGTAGTTGAGGGGAGACTCGCCGGTGGGGCGGAATTCCACGTCGAGCGGCAGCAGCACCGGCAGGTCCTGGTACGGCACCGGCTGGGCCCCGCAGTCCGGGCAATACACGATGGGGATGGGTGCGCCCCAGTAGCGCTGGCGGGAGATGAGCCAGTCGCGCAGGCGGTAGTTCACGGTGCGGGAGCCGATGCCCATCGAGGCCATGAGGTCGATGACCCGTGTCTTACCCTCCTCGTTGGGGGTGCCGTCAAAGGGGCCCGAGTTGACCATCACTCCTTCGCCTTCGAAGGCCTGCTCCATGTCCTCCGCGTTCAGGGTGTCCCCGGGGGGCTGGATGACCACCTTGACCGGCAGACCGTAGGCGCGGGCGAACTCGAAGTCCCGCTGGTCGTGTGCCGGCACGGCCATGATGGCCCCAGTCCCGTACTCCATCAGCACGTAATTGGCGATCCAGATGGGCACCCGCTCCCCGTTCATGGGGTTGATGGCATAGGCGCCGGTGAAGACGCCCTCTTTCACCGCGTCGGTGGCAGTGCGGGCGATCTCGCTCTGCAGCGCGACCCGCTGCACGAAGGCCTCCACCTCGCGTTCAAACGGGGTCCCCTGGCACAGGACCGGTACCAGGGGGTGCTCCGGAGCCAGCACCATGTAGGTGATGCCATACACGGTGTCCGGCCGGGTGGTGAACACGCTGATGGTTTCCGGCCGGCCCTCGATGGCCAGGGAGAACTGACAGCCCTCGCTGCGGCCGATCCAGTTGCGCTGCATGATCTTCACCTTCTCCGGCCATCCCGGCAGCAGGTCGAGGTCGTTGAGCAGGCGGTCGGCGTAGTCGGTGATCTTGAAAAACCACTGTTCGAGCGACTTCTTCCCCACCTGGGTCCCGCAGCGCTCGCACTCACCTTCCACCACCTGCTCGTTGGCCAGCACGGTGGCGCAGGAGGGGCACCAGTTGACGGCCGCCTTCTTCTTGTAGGCCAGCCCGCGCTCATACAACTTGAGGAACAGCCACTGGGTGAACTTGTAGTAATCGGGCTTGCAGGTGGCGAACTCGCGGGTCCAGTCGTAGCTGATGCCCAGCGACTTGAGCTGAGCTTTCATGTTGGCGATGTTGGCATCGGTCCAGGTGGCGGGGGGGATGCCGTGCTTGATGGCCGCGTTCTCTGCCGGCAGGCCGAAGGCGTCCCAGCCCATGGGGTGAAGGACGTTGAAGCCGTGCATGGTCTTGAAGCGGGCCACCACGTCACCGATGGCGTAGTTGCGGACGTGCCCCATGTGCAGGGCTCCGGATGGGTAGGGAAACATCTCCAGGTCGTAGTACTTGGGACGGGAGCTGTCCTCGCGGACGATGTAGAACCCCTCGCGCTCCCAGTAGGCCTGCCACTTGGGCTCTATCTGCCTGAAGTTGTACCTGCTCTCCACCGTATCCTCCTCCATTCCCAGGAATGCGAAAACCTCTCGTCCCTGGCCAGGGACGAGAGGTTACTCCCGCGGTACCACCCTAGTTGACAAGTGCAATGGTGGAGCTGGCGGGAATCGAACCCGCGGCCTCTTCCATGCCAAGGAAGCGCGCTCCCTCTGCGCCACAGCCCCATGCGCCGTCCACTCGAAGATTGTAACGGAATCCCCTGCCGTCGCAGGCTACCTCTCACCTGCGCAGCTCCCCGGCGAGTTGGGCCGCGTCCTGCACCGCCTCGCACCACCCGGCGGCTCTCTTTCCCAGCATCACGGCCTACTACTCCGGTTCACGGCCTTTGTCGATGCACTTGCACCTCACATTATATAAAACCCGCCCGGGCGAGTCAATCGCGAATGCCCGCCCATGCGAAAGGAAATAGAGTAATTTAATGGACTCAGAGGCAGGAAATTGCACAAGCGGTGGCGAAGAGGGAGGGGAGGAGGTAGGTGTGATGTGGCAAGAGCCGCGAGTGCGTGTGGTCGCTGCCGTGCTGGCCGCCCTGGCAGTGTTCGCTGCGGGCTACGGGTATGCCCGCACCGGGGGGAGCGCCAATCCCCCCGCTGAACTGGTGGTTGAAGAGGCCGCCGGGGAGGAGGCGGGCGGTGATGAGGGAGAGATCTTCGTTCACGTGGTAGGGGCGGTGGAGGCTCCAGGGGTGCAGCGTCTCCCGGCCGGGTCGCGCGTGTTCCAGGCCCTGG
>JARYMO010000140.1 GCA_029907055.1 Syntrophomonadaceae bacterium
ATCAACATCCGGGTGCGCAAGCAGATGGAGAAGACGCAGAAGGAATACTACCTGCGCGAGCAGATGAAGGCCATCCAGAAGGAGCTGGGGGAGAAGGACGAGCGCGCCGAGGGCGACGAGTTCCGCGAGCGCATTGCAGCCGCCAAGCTGCCTCCCGAGGTGGAGGAGAAAGCGCTCAAGGAAGTGGAGCGGCTGGAGAAGATGCCGCCCATGTCCGCCGAGGGCGTGGTGGTGCGCACCTACCTGGACTGGCTGCTCTCGCTGCCCTGGTCGGTGGAAACGCGCGACCGCATCGACCTGGCGCTGGCGGAAAAGATCCTCGACCAGGACCACTACGGCCTGACCAAGCCCAAGGAGCGCATCCTGGAGTACCTGGCCATCCGCAAGCTGGCCAAGAAGATGAAAGGCCCCATCCTGTGCTTCATCGGGCCGCCGGGGGTGGGCAAGACCTCGCTGGGCAAGTCCATCGCCCGCGCGCTGGGGCGGAAATTCATCCGCATGTCGCTGGGCGGCATCCGCGACGAGGCCGAGATTCGGGGCCACCGGCGCACCTACGTCGGTTCCATGCCCGGCCGCATCATCCAGGGCATGAAGCAGGCGGGTTCAAAGAACCCGGTCATCCTGCTGGACGAGGTGGACAAGATGAGCAGCGACTTCCGTGGCGACCCGGCAGCGGCGCTGCTGGAGGTGCTGGACCCGGAACAGAACTACATGTTCAGCGACCACTACCTGGAGGTGCCCTTCGACCTCTCCAAGGTGATGTTCATCACCACCGCCAACGCGCCGCACAACATTCCGCGGCCGCTGCTGGACCGGATGGAAGTCATCTCGCTGCCCGGCTACACGGAGGAGGAGAAGACCCGCATCGCCCTCGACTACCTCATCCCCAAGCAGATCAAGGAACACGGGCTCAAGCCCCACCAGATCAGCTTCTCGGAGGGGGCCGTGCGCCGCATTATCCGCCAGTACACCCGCGAGGCGGGGGTCCGCAACCTGGAGAGGGAGATCGCCAGCATCTGCCGCAAGGCCGCCCGCCAGGTGGTCAAGGACAAGCACGCGGTGATCCGCGTGACCACCAACGCCGTGCCGGGCTTCCTGGGGCCCGAGCGGTACCGCTTCGGCACCGCGGAGAAGGAGGCGCAGGTGGGGGTGGCCACCGGCCTGGCCTGGACGGAAACCGGCGGCGACACCCTCTCCATCGAGATCGCGCTGATGAAAGGGACCGGGAAGCTCATCCTTACCGGACAGCTGGGAGAGGTGATGAAGGAATCAGCGCAAGCCAGCCTCTCCTACGTGCGCACGCGGGCGGAGCAGCTGGGCATCACCGAGCCGGACTTCCACGAGAAATACGACGTGCACCTGCACGTGCCGGAGGGAGCGATCCCCAAGGACGGGCCCTCGGCGGGCATCGCGCTGGCCACCGCGCTGGCCTCCGCCTTCTCCAAGCGGCCGGTGCGCAGCGACGTGGCCATGACCGGCGAGATCACCCTGCGCGGGCGGGTGCTACCGGTGGGGGGCATCAAGGAGAAGGTGCTGGCCGCGCACCGCGCCGGCATCACCACCGTGGTGCTGCCCCGGGACAACAAAAAGGACCTGGAAGAGGTGCCGGCCAACGTCCGGCGGAAGCTGCACTTCGTACTGGTGGAGCACATGGACCAGGTGCTGGAGACCGCACTGGTCAGTGAGCGCGATGCCGATCAAGCAGGCTGAGTACGTGGGCAGCTACGTCGACCTGCGCGCGCTGCCTGGAGGGCTGCCAGAGGTAGCGCTGGTGGGACGTTCCAACGTGGGCAAGTCCTCGCTCATCAACCGCCTGGCCAACCGCCGGCGACTGGCCCTGACCAGCTCCTCCCCCGGCAAGACGCGCACCATCAACTACTACCGCATGGACGGCGCCTGGCACCTGGTTGATCTGCCCGGGTACGGCTTTGCCCGGGTCTCGCGCGAGGAACGGCGGCGCTGGGGAGCCATGGTCGAGGGGTACCTGAAGGGCAGCACCCGCCTGCGGGGGGTGGTGCTGCTGCTGGACATCAGGCACGACCCCGGTGAACTGGACCGCCAGATGTGGCAGTGGCTCGACCACTACGGCATCCGCCGCCTGGTGGTGGCCACCAAGGCGGACAAGGTGTCCCGCGGCCAGCGCCCCCGGCACCTGGCCCGGATCCGCCGCGCGCTGGGAACGCAGGCGATGCCCATTTGCTTCTCCGCCATCACCGGGGAGGGGAGCGAGGAACTGGAGGCGGCCATCGCTGGGCTGCTGCAGGCGCCGCTGTCCCAGGGATAAGGCGCAGGGGAAAGGAGAGCACGAGGTGGAAGAACTGAAACAAGTAGTGAAGAAGGAGAGCCTGAGGACCCTGCTGTGGGTGGTCATTGCCATGGGTATTTCCATCGCGGTGGGAAGGCTCTGGCTGTAGAGGGCGCCCGCCCCGCATTTCTCACTTGACAGGGAGCCCGCTGCGCGGTAACCTGATCCCAGACATACCCCCCTGGGGTATAAGGAGGGAGAGGGCGTGGAACGCAGCGAGGGCAGCCGGGAAATCCTGCACCGCTTGCGCCGCATCGAGGGCCAGGTGCGCGGGGTGCAGCGCATGCTGGAGCAGGAATCGTCCTGCGTGGATGTCCTCAACCAGATCGCGGCCGTCAAGGCAGCAGTGAACCAGGTTGGCGTGCTGGTGTATGCCCACTATGTCCGCGACTGCGTGGCGCACGCAGTGGCCGACGGCGACTGTGAGCGCGCGGTGAAGGAGATTGCCGGCATTCTGGGCAGGATAGTCAGGTGAGGAGGGGTATTGAGCATGGCGCAGGTGCACACGTTCACCACGGACAACTTCGCCAGCCAGGTGCTGGCGCCCGGCCAGGTGGTGCTGGTTGACTTCTGGGCCCCCTGGTGTGGTCCCTGCCGGATGGTGGCCCCGGTGCTGGAGGAGATCGCCGCCGAGTTCGAGGGGCGCCTGAAGGTGGGCAAGGTCAACGTCGACGAGCACCGCGGCCTGGCCACCAAGTTCGCGGTGATGAGCATCCCCACCCTGGTGGTGATACGGGACGGCCAGGAAGTGGACCGCATCGTGGGCTTCTCGGGTAAGAAGAGCCTGGTGGACCAACTGGAGAGGATACTGAAACAGTAGGCGGGAACCCCGCCTACTCCTGTTCTTCGCCGTTGCCCGAGGGACGGTAGAAGACCCGGCCCTTGAGTTCGGGGGGCAGGTAATCCTGCGCCACGTAGCCCCCGAAGTCGTGGGGGTACAGGTACCCGACCCCCCGGCCCAGGGAGCGGGCCCGGGGGTGGGAGGCGTCGGCGAGGTGCGGGGGCACGCGGATGCGCGCCATCTCGCGCACGGCCCGGGTGGCTTCGTCGATTGCCACCTTGCTGGCGTTGCTCTTGGGGGCGCGCGCCAGGTAGATGGTGGCCTCTGCCAGGGGGATGCGGGCCTCCGGCAGGCCCACGTACTCCACGGCGTGGGCGGCGGCGTTGGCCATCAGCAGTGCCCGGGGGTCAGCCAGGCCGATGTCCTCGGCGGCGTGCACCACCAGCCGGCGGGCGATGAAGCGGGCGTCTTCCCCCGCCGCCAGCATGACCGCCAGCCAGAAAAGGGCGGCGTCAGGGTCCGAACCGCGAATACTCTTGATGAAGGCCGAGATGGTGTCGTAGTGCTGATCGGCCTTCTTGTCGTACTGGAAGACTGCCTGCCCATGGATGCGGGTGACGTCGGCCACGGTGACGGCTTCCGCCTCGGGTGGCACAGCCTGGGCCACGGCCTCCAGCAGGTTGAGGGCAGCACGGGCGTCCCCCCGGGCCTGCAGCACGATGAAGTCACGGGCTTCCGGGGTCAGCCGGGGCGGGTTGGCGCCCAGGCCGCGCTCGCGGTCGGTGAGCGCCCGCTCCAGGATGCGCTGCAGGGCGGGCTCGTCCAGCAGCTCCAGCACGTAGATGCGCAGGCGGGAGAGCAGCGCCGAGTTGATCTCGTAGAGCGGGTTCTCGGTGGTGGCGCCGATGAGGGTGAGGGTGCCGTCCTCCACGAAGGGCAGCAGCACGTCCTGCTGGCCCTTGTTGAAGCGGTGCACCTCGTCCAGGAAGAGGATGGTGCGCTGCTGGTAGTACTTGCGCCGCTGGCTGGCGTCGGCGGCCAGGGAGCGGATCTCAGCGCTGCCGCTGCTCACCGCCTTCAGGTACTCGAAATGGCAGCGGGTGCGACGGGCGATGATCTGCCCCAGCGTGGTCTTGCCGGTGCCGGGCGGTCCGTACAGGATGAACGAATGCAGCCGGTCGTCCTCGATGAGGCGGCGCAGGGGGCCCCCGGGACCGACCAGGTGCAGTTGCCCCTCGATCTCGTCCAGGTCGCGCGGGCGCATGCGGAAGGCCAGCGGAGAGGGGGGCTGGGAAGGCTGCTGCGGGTGACTGAACAGGTCCATGCCTCGTACCTCCGGGTAGACAGGAGCGCCGGGCGGCGGCTACCCTTACATTATAATCGACCGGGAGAGACGCGTCATGAGAGTGGGAGTACTGATGAGCGGCGGGGTGGACAGCAGCGTGGCCGCCTGGCTGCTGAGGGAGCAGGGGTACGCGGTGACGGCCCTCACCATGTGGAACTGGTCGCCGGCGGTGCCTGCGCAGGCGGCGCGGGTAGCCTGTCACCTGGGCCTTGAGCACCTGGTGCTGGACCTGCGCCGG
>JARYMO010000139.1 GCA_029907055.1 Syntrophomonadaceae bacterium
CGGCCCGGTGATCATCGAGGACGACTGCTTCATCGGCGCCCGCGCCGAGGTGGCGCAGTGCGAAGCGCGCGGCTACCGGGACCTCTACGACCGCCACAACCGGCAGGCCATCGCCGCGCTGGGGCAGGCGGTCGAGCGGGCCTGCAGCCTGCTGTCCGCCCAAGGGCACGCCGCGGTCAACGTCCAGCAGGAGGTGGGCAACCCCTCCCATCCCCCGCGCTTCTCCTTCAAGGCGGCAGCGGTGGCGGCCGGGGTGGGAGTGATGGGCAAGAACGGCCTGGTCCTCCACCCCCGCTTCGGCTCGCGCATCAGGCTGGCAGCGGTCATTACCACGGCCGCTTTGCCCGCCGACCCGCTGCTGGCGGGCGACCCCTGCAGCGGCTGCGATGCTTGCGTGCGCGCCTGCCCCTCCGGCGCCCTGCGGGAGCCGGGGCCCGGCCAGCGGGTGAACCACGACCCCTTCGCCTGCTACGCGTACTACGTGGCCAGCGGCGGCTGTGGCCGCTGCATGGCCGCCTGCCCGCGGTGAGACCGGCGCCGGGCCTGCCTTCCTTGACGGAGCGGGTAACCGCGGCCCTGCGGCAGAGCACTGAAACGAGGAGATTGTCCCCTCGTTCCAGGACGCGGTTGGCGAAGAGAGGAGAGCGTCCCTGGCTTCAGGGGACGGGAGGGAGGGATGAAAGTGCGGGCGAGAATGATGACAGCGCTGGTGCTGGTGGGGCTGGTGGCGGCAGCTGCGGGGTGTGCCAGCAAACAGGTGGAGGCACCCGGCGGGCAGCCCGCGGCCACTTCCCAGCAGGAAGCGGCGGGCACGGCCCCGGCGGTCAGCGCCCCCTACGGGGCGGCGGCAGCAGCGGCGGACCAGGACCTCACCCTGCAGGACATGCTCACCTACGCCCTGCAGGACGAGTACCTGGCGCGCAGCGAGTACCAGGTCATCGTGGAGCGGTATGGGGAAATCCGCCCTTTCCCCAATATCATCCTGGCCGAGGAGAACCACATCGAGCACGTGAAGGCGCTGTTTACTGCCCGCGGCCTGCAGCCGCCGCCGGACGAGTCGGGCTCGCACACCTTCGTGCCCGCCAGCCAGGCGGCTGCCTACCAGGCCGGGGTTGACGTGGAGACTGCCAACATTGCCCTCTACGAGCGCTTCCTGCAGCAGGACCTGCCGGAGGACGTCCGGCAGACCTTCCAGTACCTGCACGACGGTTCCCAGGCCCACCTGCAGGCCTTCCAGCGGCAGCTCAGGTAGCCCGCGGGGCAGGGCTGGGAGCGGGGTAGATGGCTGGCGGCACGGGTGTCAGCGGGACTCCTCAGGAAAGCAGGCCTGGCACCGAGGCCTGCAGCGCGAGCGACATGCCGTAGAGTGCCAGGCCGGCGGCCGCCAGCCACAGGCAGGCGCGCAGCCAGCGCCGCCTGCCGGCCAGCAGGCACAGCAGCGCGGCCGCCGCGGCGCCCACCGCCAGGCACGCGCCCAGCGTTCCCGCCGCCAGCACCACCCAGGCCAGGGTCTGCCCGCGCTCCCGGGCCCCGCGCAGCAGCTGCCACGGCGTCCACATCATGCCGGGCGTGGCCGGGGCCGAAGTGATGATCGCCGTCCGGGTGGCGGCATCCCAGGCCACTGATGCCCCCAGCGCTTGGGCGGCGAAGCGCAGCGGCAGGAGGACGCGGCCGTTGACCAGCACGGGCGGGGGGTAGACGGTGACCGGCCTGCCGTCCACCGAGGCGGTGTCGAAGCCCACCCGCAGCACCAGGCGGTGGCGGTCAGTGATGGCCGTCACCGTCTGCGTGGGCCCGTTCCATTCCACCTCTGCCCCCAGGGCTTCCAGCAGGGGGCGCGCCGGCACCAGGGTGCGGCCATCCACCACCAGGGGTTGCTGGTCCAGCTGCAGCAGCTCCCCGTCCACCGTTACCCTGACCGACGGCTGGGTGCTGGCGGACGTGGGCGCGGCCAGCACTGCCAGCACCAGCACTGCCAGCACCAGCAGGCTGCCTGGTTTGCCTCGGACTGTCATTGCCGCCACCTCCTCCTGGGGGGCCTGCGTCTTTCGCGCTCGGCCCGCGCGGTTCCCGTCCTGACTCCATTGTAACACCGCCTGGGGGCGCTCCCCGGCAGCTCCCGGCGGCGCGAGGAAGAGAGGGGAACGGTTGGCAGGCGTCGAAAGGGCTGAATAGCGCCCGGCGGCATGAGGTGCGCGGCGCGCCACCGAGAGCGGGCCGGTGCCGATGCAGCAACGCAGGGCGGCCGGCCCGGCGCCAGAGGCGAGAGTGCTTCCCCGTGGCGGGCGTGGAGCAGGAGTGAAACGAAAAGAGCGTCCCCTTGTTCCCGGGGGAGGGAGGAGAACGGGATGCGACCGGACCAGGTAAGCCTCACCGCCATCATGACCGCCTACCTGCGCGGCTTTCATGCCGCCTGCGACTCGCCCAGGATCTTCGACGACGCACTGGCCTGGAGCATCATCCCTGGGGAGAGACGGGCGCTCATCGAGCAGGGGTTCGCGCGGGCGGTGCCGGCAGGCGCGTCGGCTGGTGCCGCGCGAGCGGCGACCCGGGCCCTGATGCGGGGCATGGGCATGGCCGTCGTGCTCAGCCGGGCCCGCTATGCCGAGGAGGCCCTGGCCCAGGAGGTGGAGCAGGGGGCGTCGCAGTACGTCATCCTGGGCGCGGGGCTGGACACCTTCGCCTTTCGCCAGCCGCAGCTGGTGGAGCGCCTGGAGGTGTTCGAGGTCGACCACCCGGCCACGCAGGCCTTCAAGCTGAGCCGGCTGGAGGAGCTGGGCTGGGAACTCCCCTCCCGCCTGCACTTCGTCCCGGTGGACTTCACCCGCGACGACTTGGCGGCCGAACTGGTGCGGGCCGGCTTCGACCGCCACCGCCGCAGTTTCTTCAGCTGGCTGGGGGTCACCATGTACCTGGGGCGCGGAGAAGTGACGGGGACGCTAAGGATGGTGGCCGACATGGCGCCGAGCGGAAGCTGCCTGGTGTTCGATTTCCTGGACGCCGCCTCCTTCGCCCCGGCGGCGGGCGGAGGCCAGCCCCGGCAACTGCGCCAGGCCCTGCAGGGCATCGGTGAGCCCATGCGCACCGGGTTAGACCCCGACCGGCTGGGCAGCGAGCTGGCCGCACTGGGCCTGCGGCTGGTGGAGTTGCTGCGCCCGGCCGACATCCAGCAGCGCTACTTCCAGGGGCGCAGCGACGGCCTGCACGCCTCGCCCAACGCCTGCCTGGCCCGCGTGGTGGTGGCCTGAGGCCTGGGAGAAGAGGGGGCGGCTCGGGAAGGTGCCTGCCCGGGGGCCCCGGGGCGGGCTGTCCGCCAGGTGGTATGCACGAAGGCCCCGGGGCGGCCTCCTTGGTCTGTCGCGAGCGGGGCGCTGGTTGCCCCCGGCTGTTCGCATAGATATGCAGCGAGTTGTGTATTTCATCCGGGCCGGGCAACTGGCCGGCGGAGTTGTGATGGTGATGGCAAGCGCGAAGGATGTCGACACAATATTCACAAGGTCTGAATATGTATTGACGCCGGGGGCCTCCGGGGCTAGACTGAAGGTACACCAGGAAACGGTCGCCAGGCCGGAGTACCGGTGAACCCCCTGGAGAGTCCGATAGCGGTGGAGCAGGCCGGGAGGAAGGACGCGGAAGACCGCCGAAGGGGTCAGAGGCAATAACCGGAAGGGCCACAGGTCAAGTGACCTCGCAAGCCACGAGGAAGTTGCCAGGCAGCCCGGAAGTCATGGAGCGGAAAGGTGAGCCTGGAAGCTTGTGAGGGAAGGGAAGCCGGTTTTCCAGAGGCGGAAGGGAAGCGAAGTTCCGAAAAGCTGAGGACACAGGCGAAAAGCCCCAACCAATGACCACCCGGGTCCGCCAGGACCCAAGTGTGAAGGGGAAGGCGAATCGGACAAGTAGGCGAAGCCGGTGGAAACACCGACGGCACCGAAATTCAGGGAGAATCAAGGAAGGGGGACGTACTGAATTGCAGTACACCCTGACCACGGGCAAGGGGTAGGCAGACTCCTCCACAGAGTCATAAGACCTACCCTTTCGCCTGATCTTCAGCCGGCCATGCTCCGCGTTCCCCGCGGAGACGCACTGCCAGGCCCCCAGGGCAGCGCGGGTGAAACGAAAAGAGCGTCCCCTTGTTCCAGGGAGGAAAGTCCTGAGAAGTTCACCTCTTCTTACCCCGGCCCCGGGCAGGGATCAGCGTATGTATCAATGTGGGGCGCGTGACGTCCCGGGGCTGGCCGCGAGCGGGGGAGCCCGCAGGGGGTTCTGCCGGGAGCGGGCCGTCCGGCCTGCGGGGGTGCGCACCCCCGGCGGAGCGCAGGGTTCGGGGGACGAACAGCCCTTTCCAGGCCCTGGCGGGGCATGATACGATAAGACAAAGCACTTCGAAAGCCTGTCATGTGTATTCCGTGAAACAACCGACGAGACCTGGTGACCATCCAGCGGAGGCAATGACCCGTGGAGGCCAGAGGGGGCGCCTGCGTCCACGGTGAGTCAGTGGCGCAACCGGCCGCTGCATTCGAGAGAATGCTGCGGCCGGTTCTATTTTTTCCCCGGTTGTGTACCCGCAGTAGTCGAGAGTCGTCTGCCGAAGGCCCCTTCCCGCACCAGGGGGCGGGTGCCGGCGCCCCAGCCGGTCCTTCGCCCCAGCCTGCAGCTCCGGCGCAGTATC
>JARYMO010000141.1 GCA_029907055.1 Syntrophomonadaceae bacterium
AGCAGCTCACCCTGGCCCTCTACCCCACCAGTTTCCCTTCCTCCAGCGTGGGCGGCTGGCTGGCCCAGGGCGGTGCCGGCATCGGCAGCTACGAGTACGGGTTCTTCCGCGACAACGTGGTGTCCGCGCGGGTGGTGCAGATGGACGGCGAAGCCAAGGATTTCTCCGGCCGCGACCTGGACCTGGTGTCTGACGCCAACGGAGTGTCTGGCTTCATCAGCCGCGTCACCTTCCGGGTGAAGCCTGTCAAACCCATGCATGTCCGGGTGGTCGCCTTTGACACCGCTGCCGGACTCTCTGCCTTCCTCGCCAGCCTGTTCGACCGCCGCGTGCTGATGTGGTCGGTGAGTTTCATCAACCCGCAGGCCGCTAACCTGCGCAACCAGTTGCCGCCCCGCCTCCACCACGGGCACCCGGTGCATGACGTACCGCACGTGGTGTTGCCGGAGAAGTTCCTCGTCACCCTCGCCTGCACCACCGACCGCTGCGACCTGGTGGAACCGGAAGTGATGGACCTGGTCCGCCGTCACGGCGGCGAACTCCTCTCCGAGGACATCGCCCGCCACGAGTGGGAGATGCGGTTCTCCCCCATGCGCATCAAGCGCATCGCCCCCTCGCTCATCCCCAGCGAGGTGGTGGTGCCGGTGGACCGCGTGGGCGCCGTCATCGAGGAGATCGGCCGGGACATCAAGCACCCCTTCGTGCTGGAGGGATTCGCAGTGGCCGGCCGCCAGGTGGTGCTGCTGGGGTTCATCCTCCACGACGAGCGCCGCTTCAATTTCAACATGGCCTTCGGGCTGGCCCTTACCACCGTGCGCGTGGCCCAGCGCCACGGGGGCAGGCCCTACGCCACCGGGCTGTACTTCAGCGGCTTTGCCCCTGACATCCTGGGCCGGGAACGATTGGAGCGGCTGAGGGAGTTCACCCAGGCCACAGACCCCCGGCGCCTCCTCAACCCCGGCAAGGTGTTGGAAACCCGACTGGTGGCCGGGGGACTGGGCATCGCCTCCGCCTTCGAACCACTGGTGCGGGTGTTCGGCAACTGGGCCCAGAGCAAGCCGCCCGGCGAGGTCTTCACCGACACCCGCGGCCTGCCCGGGGACATCGCCTGGTATGCGTACGCCTGCTCCCAGTGCGGCTACTGCGTCGAGCACTGCGACCAGTACTACGGACGCGGGTGGCTGTCACAGTCCCCGCGGGGCAAGTGGACCTTCCTGAAGATGGTGCTGGAGGGCGAGGATCGCTTTGACCAGCAGGCGGTGAACACCTTCCTGGCCTGCACCACCTGCGAGATGTGCAACCATACCTGCGACCTGGGCATGCCCATCGAGCCCTCGTGGATGAAACTGCGCGGGCTGCTGGTGGACGGCATGGGCTTCCACACCTTCCCGCCCTTCGAAATCATGGTCAATACCTCCCGTCGCCAGGGCAACATCTGGGGCGGCTACCGCCGCGACCGCGCCCAGTGGCTGACCGACGAGTTCCGGCCCGATATCGTTGAAAGGTCGGACTACGCCTTCTTCGTGGGGTGCACCTCCTCCTACGTCGAACACGACCTGGCCCGTTCCGCCGCCTTCCTGCTGCAGAAGGCCGGCATCAGCTACGCCTACCTGGGAGACCGCGAGCAGTGCTGCGGCATCCCCATGCTGTGCGCGGGCCGCTGGGAGGTCTTCGACGAGCTGGCGGCCCACAACATCGCACAGATGAAGAGCACCGGCGCCACCACCGTCATCACCACCTGCCCCGCCTGCTGGCTGGTGTGGGAGGTCTACTACCGCAAGTGGGCCGGAGAGAGGAACATCGACTACCCCTTCCAGGTCAAACACTACGCGCAACTGCTGGCCGAGCGCATCCAGGCCGGACAGTTCTCCTTTACCCACGACATCGGCCGGCAGTGCACCTACCACGATCCCTGCCACATGGGGCGGGCCGGTCACGTCTTCGAGGAGCCCCGCACCCTGCTCAGGGCCATTCCCGGCGCCAATTTCCGGGAGATGCGCTTCCACCACGAGGATGCCCACTGCTGCGGCGCGGTCATCTCGCTGGTGGCCGACCCCGACATCGCCGCCCGGGTAGGGGCCGTCCGCCTGCAGGAGGCGGTGGAATGCGGCGCGGACACGGTGGTCACCGCCTGCCCCTGCTGCCGGGTGCAGCTCAAGCTGTCCTGCGACAAGGCCGGCCTGCCGCTGCAGGTGCGCGACCTGGCCACCCTGGCGGCCGAGGCGCTGGGGCGGCCGGAACCCAGCTCGGACGCGGTGATGGACGAGCGTTGGGCGGTCTTCGACGCCATGATCCGCATGATGACCCCGTGGGGAATGGCAGAGATGATGGCCACCATGATCCCCGAGATGATCGAAGCCATGCCCGACACGTACCGCGCGATGATGAAGGCCGTCATCGCCTCGCCCGCCGCCCTGCGCGAACCGATGCTGGCGGCCATGAAAGGCGTCATGCCGTCGCTCTTTCCCGTCCTGCTCCCCGGCATGATGCCCCGCATCATGCCGACCATGCTGGAAAAGGTGAAGGCGGCTATTCCCATGCCCGCCTACCTGCAGGAACAGATGCCCGACCTCATGCCCCGGGCCATGGAGGTGCTGATGCCCAAGATGCTGCCGGAGATCATCCCCTATTTCCTGCCCAGGATGCTGGACTACCTGCGCACGGCAGCGCAGCAGGCCTGAACGCCCTCCGGCCAGACCGTGGGCTGAACAGCCGCCTCCGTGCCCCCGCCGGCCACGTGGTGGCTGCTTCGGCAAAGGCGTGTCGGCGCTTGCCCCGGCCGGCTGCCTGTGCTACGATGTGATCAGGAACAGGCCCCAACCCATTTCACCCCCCTGATGACTGAGACCGCGTATGCGGTCTTTTTTCTGCCCCATTCCCTGACTGCCGGCGCCCCGTGGCGAGCGGTACCTGTGGTTGGCCCCTCCAGAACATTGAAGGGGAGCGCCCAGCCCTGGACGGGCCTTCGCTCCCCCTCCCTCCCGCACGTGCCGACGGCCGTTGCGGCGCCTACTCTTCCCCCAGCACCCGGATCTCCGGCTCCAGCGCGATGCCCAGCCGCTCCCGTGCCGCCGCCCGGATGGCTTCCAGCAGCCGGATGACATCCGCTGCCGTGGCCCCGCCCGCGTTGACGATGAAGCCTGCGTGCTTGGACGACACCTGCGCCCCGCCGATACGGTACCCCTTGAACCCCAGCTGCTCCACCAGCGGTCCCACGAAGCCTCCCGGCGGCCGCTTGAAGGCACTCCCCGCGCTGGGCATGTCGAGCGGCTGCTTCTCCCCGCGCCGGGCCGCCAGGTCGGCGATGCGCGCAGCGATGGCCCTGGCATCCCCCCGCCGCAGGCGCAGGTGGCCGGCCAGTACCACGTGCCCGTTCTCCTGGAAGCAGCTTGACCGGTAGCCGAAGCCGATCTCCTCCGCCATCAGCAGGCACAGCCGTCCGTCCGGGTCAATGCTGAGGACGGCCTGCGTCACCTGCGCCATTTCTCCTCCGTAGGCCCCGGCATTCATGCACAGGCCCCCGCCCAGCGAGCCAGGGATGCCCTCCGCGAATTCCAGCCCGCTGAGCCCGGCGGCGGCCGTCACCCGCACCAGGTGGGCCAGCGGCACCCCGGCCTGCGCCCACACCGACTCCCCGCGGATCTCCACCCTGCCCAGTCCGGCTCCCAGCTTGATGACCACTCCGCGGATGCCCTTGTCCCTCACCAGCAGGTTGCTGCCGGCACCGATGACCACCCAGGGGACGTCCTCCCGCCGGCACCAGGCCAGCACTGTTCTCACCTCGGGGATGCTCTCCGGCACCACCAGGACATCGGCCGGACCGCCAATGCCGAAGGTGGTGTGGCGGCTCATCGGCTCCTGCCAGTGCAGGCGATGCCCGGGCAGCAAGTCACCCAGGCCCGCGTACCTGCCCTGCCCCGCCGTCTTCTCTCCCGCCCCTGCGTTCATCTCTCGCTCCTCACCCGCAGGGCCACCGCACCCGCCTCCGGCATCACCAGCACGGAAGGACGGGGGCCGACACGCGACAGGGCGTGGGTCCACGCCTCGGCCAGGCTCGCAGCCGGGGTGAGGAAGGCCCTGCGCACCGAGTCCTCGTCCATCGCGCTCACCAGCACTACCTCCATGCGCTCCAACAGCCGGCATATGGCGTAGGCCTTGTGCCCCCCCAGCTCAAACTCGCGCCAGAAGCGCTCGACGATATCGCGCGGGCAGGATGCCAATCCCAGCCACTGGGCGAACACCTCTTCCCCGTACCCTTCCGCGCACTCGGCCACCAGCACCAGCACTCCCCCGTCGCGGACCGCGCAGGCGGCCGAATCCAGTGCCTTCTGGGCCTGGTAGAGGTTGATGTCCTTGGGGTACCCTCCAGCGCTGGCCAGGACCACGTCGCACTTGCTCTCCACCTCGACCACCTGGTGGGCCTCGCAGAAGCGCACCGCCTCCAGCCAGGCCTCCTCAAGGTCCCCGGCCACCGCCAAGCCGATGCGCTTGTCAGCCGTCATCACCACGTTGAGGATGAAGTCCACCCCCACCCGGCGAGCCGCCTCCGTCATCAACAGGTGCACCGGGTTGTCGAGGTAGCGGCCCGGCGCAGCCCGCTCGTCGGCCATCATGGCATGGTTGGCCTCGATGAGGGTACGG
>JARYMO010000142.1 GCA_029907055.1 Syntrophomonadaceae bacterium
ATCACCCCGCGCGGGGCTCAAACGCCCTCACGTTGCGGGATGGCACGTTTCCACGGCGGTGTTCAAGTCTTGTCTCGACGCCCCCGCCGGGGAGCGACCGGGCGGGCGCCGGGGGCGCCTCATGATGCCTCCAGGCATCACTGCCGGCCCCGGAGGGGGGACCCGGCACCGGTCGCCGCGCGCGACGGCAACCAGAAAGTGCCTCCTCACGGCCCGCGCTTCCCGGCCGGGACCTGTTCCTCCTTCCTGTAACTTCCTGCCGGCGATGCACCTCCGGCAGGCGATGCTTCCAGGCATCGCCGTTGCGTTGGCGCAACACTCTGGCGCTACTGGATGCCGTACTTGGCCGCCTTGCGCACCACCGTCGACTGGTTTACCCCCAGCTCCTGGGCTACCCTGCGCGTGCTGCGGAAGCGGGCAAAGGCCTTCTCCAGCAGTTGTCGCTCCACGTTCTCAATCGCCTCGCGCAGGGGGATGATATCGGTGACCGCTACCTCCATGGCTGACGGGGAGCGGGTCCCCCCCAGGTTGACCGGGAGGTCGTCGCAGGTGATGGTATCGCCGGCGCTGATGACCACCATCCGTTCCACCAGGTTCTCCAGTTCGCGCACGTTACCGGGCCAGGAGTAGGTGCACAAGCGGTCCACCACCTCGGCCGACAGCCGCTTGTTCAGCTTGTAGCGCTGGTTGAACTTGTGCAGGAAGTGCGCGAGGAGGGCCGGCACCTCTTCCAGCCGTTCGCGCAGGGGGGGCACGCTGAGGGGCACCACGTTCAGGCGGTAGTACAGGTCCTCGCGAAAGGCCTTCTTCTTTACCATCTCGGCCAGGTCGCGGTTGGTTCCCGTCACGATGCGCACGTCGACCGGGATGGGACGGCTCCCGCCCACCCGGGTGATCTCCCGGTCCTGCAGCACCCGCAGCAGCTTGGCCTGCAGCGGCAGAGGCAGTTCGCCGATCTCATCCAGGAAGAGGGTGCCACCGTCCGCCAGTTCGAAGATGCCCGCCTTCCCTTCCTTGCGGGCGCCGGTGAACGCCCCTCCTTCGTAGCCGAACAACTCCGATTCCAGCAGGGTCTCGGGGATGGCGGCGCAGTTGATGCGGATGAAGGCCTGGTCGCGCCGGTCGCTGTTGTTGTGGATGGTCTCGGCGATGAGTTCCTTGCCCACTCCCGATTCGCCCAGGATGAGCACGGTGGTGTCCACCCTGGCCAGGCGCAGGGCCATCTGCAGCAGGTGCTCCATCTTGGCCGAGTTCACGATCATCCTCTGCTCCTCGAGCAGCTTCATGCGCAGCTGCTGCAGCTGGGTGGCATAGTGGTCCGACAGGCTCTGGGCCTGTTCCAGCTTGTGCTTGAGCTCGTTCAGTTCGCTGATGTCGCGCACGTTGGTCACTACGCGGAATATCTCACCGTCCTCGTTGTACACCGGGTTGCCGGTGACCAGGGTGGTCTTGCCACGGATGTTCTGCTGCACGATGGTCACTGGCTCCTGCCGCTGCAACACCAGCAGGGATACCGACTCCGAGAAGTAGCCCTCCTGCACCAGGTCGTACATGTTGCGGCCCAGCAGCTCCTGGCGGTCAAATCCGTAGATGCGCTCGAAGGCCTTGTTCATGCGCAACACCACGGCGTGGGCGTCGGTCACGAACAGCCCGTCGAAGGAGGACTCGATGATGGCGTCCAGTTCGGTGTTGATGCGGTTGCTCTGCTGCAACTGGCGGTACACTGCTTCCAGTTCGGTGACGTCCTGCAGGACGGCCACCGCCCCGATGATCTGGCCGTCCCTGATCATCGGGCTGCGGTTGGAAAGAAAGTGCTTGCCGTCAATCTCGATGCCCTGGGAGTACTCGGCCACGCCTGTCCGCAGGGTTTCCAGCAGCCTGGTGGTGGGGAAAAACGCCTTGACGTTCTTGCCCATGACCGTTTCCATCTTCCTCCCCAGCAGCCGCTCGGCCGCCCGGTTGAAGAGGCGGATATCTCCACTGCGGTCAATGGAGATGATGGGGTTGTGGACCGAGTTGACGATGGTCTCCAGCTCGTTGCTCACGCTGTTGAGCAGGTCGAGGAAGGCCCTGGCGAGGTCGGAGCGGGTCGCCATCCCTACCACCAGGCCCTCCTCCACCACCGGCACCCGACCGACCGGCCGCGAAGCCGGGTAGTCCTGGGCTACCAGCATGTGGAAGGGATTGTCGGCGTCGACGGCAGGCACATCCATCATCATCTGCAGGAACTCTTCGACCGTGTCTTCCGGGCTGACCGTTACCAGGTGATCCCTGGTCATCAGGTCGGCCACCGGGGTCAGGGGGTCGATGCCCTCGTGCATCGCCCGCATGATGTGGCTCTTGGTGAACAGCCCCAGCAGCTCCCCCCGCTCATCCACCACCGGCGCGCCGTCGATGCGCCGGGCCAGGAACATTCCCGCCACCTCCCGGATGGTGTGCGCGGGAGACAGCAGCAACGGGTCCCGGCTCATCACCTCGGAAAACTTCATGTCCTCACCTCGCCCTGATGTTCTGGTGCATCTTGGCCTTGCTGGTGAGGTTCGCCGCCGGGGGAAGGATTCCTGCTGGCGATGCGGCGATGCAGCAGGAAGTTGCGGGACAACGTCTGCTCCTGGGTGCGGCGCCCGCGCGGCCCTGCAGCCCCCGCCGGTCAGTGGTGCCGCTTTCGCTGCCTTCTCGACGCCGCGCGGTGTTCACCCCTTCGCCCGGGGAGCCCTGGCCGGCCTCCTGGGGCCCGCGCCTGCCGGAGGGCAGACAACAACGCGCAGCCGGGTCTTGCGACCCGGCTGCGCAACGAGCATCACGCAACTCCAACCGCACCTCGCGTGTCCGCATCCCCCTGTCGCGGACGCCCACGCCGCGGGAGATCCGGAATGGGCGCGGGCGGCACGGCGCCTGCGCCCTGCCGCCTGCCCGGCGCGGTCTCTTACATGAAGGCCTCCTCGGGGAGGTCGATGGCGGTGCCGTCGCCGGCCTTCATCATCTTCTCGAAGGCGAAGATCTCGGGCACCACGTTCATGACGTAGAACCTGACGCTGGCAATCTTGCCCTTGTAGAAGTTGGCATCGAAGTGGTCTTCACCCAGCTCGGCCAGCTTCTTGGCCGCCAGCAGTCCCTGCGACATCATCAGCTTGCCGCAGTACATGCGGGCCGCGGCGTGCATGGTGCGGGTGGCGAACAGCTGCTTCATCTGCTTGTTGCCCGCCTGCCAGGCCGCGTTCATGTCCACGATGGACTTGAAGGCGTTGAAGGCATCGTCCAGCATGGCAAACTCGGCGGCGAACTCCGGCGTCTTCTGGGTGGCGATGAAGTCGCTGATCTCGTTCATCCACTTCTTGAAGGGCTCGCTGTTCTTCATGGTGAACTTGCGGCCGGTGAAGTCCTGCGACTGGATGAAGTTGGTGCCTTCCCAGATGCAGTAGATGCGGCTGTCACGCCACAGCGAGGCAGGAGCATACTCCTCCATGTAGCCATAGCCGCCGTGGGCCTGGATGGCTTCCGAGATGGAGAGCACCGCGGTATCCGACGAGTAGGCCTTGCACAGCGGGTTGTTGATCATGAACATGTCGTCGTAGTACTCCCGCTCCTCCGGGGTGGGAGCGTCGTGGGAGAGGTCGACGTACAGGTAGGTCTGGTAGATGAGGGCCCGGATAGCCTCCATGCAGGCCTTCTGGTACAGCAGCATGCGGCGCACGTCCTCGTGCTCGATGATGCGCACGCTGGGGCCCTTGGGGTCCGTGGACTTCTTGCTCTGCACGCGGATCTTGGTGTAGTCCAGCGCCGCGTAGTAGGCCGCGCTCAGCGCACCCAGGGCAAAGAGACCGGTGTTCAGGCGCTCCTCGTTCATGAACTGGAACATCTGGGCCATGCCCACGCCCTTGCCGTCCACCGGGTCCTTGTCGCCCACCATCCAGCCGTAGCAGTTGTCGTTCTCGCCGAACGCCAGCGTGCAGGTGGAAGAGCCGTGCAGGCCAAGCTTGTGCTCGATGCCGACGGTGGTAACGTCGTTCCAGGCGCCGATGGACCCGTCGTCGTTGACCCAGAACTTGGGCACCAGGAACAGGGAGATGCCGGCGGTGCCTTCCAGCGCGCCCGGGCACTTGGCCAGCACCAGGTGGACAATGTTCTCCGCCATGTCGTGGTCACCGGAGGTGATGAAGCACTTCTGCCCCTTGATCTTCCACAGGCCGGGGGTGTCGGTGGGGAACGCCCTGGTGGCCACCGCGCCCACCTCGGAACCAGCCTGGGGCTCGGTCAGGCACATGGTGCCGCCCCACTTGCCGCTGAACAGGTTGGGCAGGAACAGATCCTTGTGCTTCTGGCTGCAGAACTTCTGGATAACGGTGGTGGCTCCCTGGGTCAGGCACCAGAACATGGGCAGGGCCGGGGAGGCAGCAATCTGCATCTCCAGGATGGGAGCGTACCAGGCCAAGGGCATCTTGCCCTCGCCGCGGTTGCCGAACTGCGGGCCCAGCTCGGCCTCCATCACCGTGTTGTAGACGGTCTTGTAGACGTCGGGGCTGACCACCGCCTGCTCGTTGCCCCCCACGTACTTCATGCCGATCTCGTCAGCATCCTTGTTGGCGGGGCAGATGACGTCGCGGCACACCTTGTAGTTGACGTCCA
>JARYMO010000143.1 GCA_029907055.1 Syntrophomonadaceae bacterium
ATGGTGACATTTTCACGGAACTGTTATGGGGTGACAATATCACAGAACTACAGCACCGCCAAAAGTCGCTCTTGGAGAGCAGGGCATCTGTGCTATACTATCTATAATAGTCTCAACTTGGTATCCAAGCAATTCTCGACCTGCGGCGCCTGCGGCAGGTCGCTACAGCCCTCCCTGATTGTGATCCGTGGTCGGGCGTGCACTCGAAGGGGGGTCCCGCGAGGGGCTCCAGGCAGACGGTCGAGGATGTACGAGAGCGCGGCACAGCGCCTGATGTTCCCCACACTGGACAAGAGCGCACATATCTCGCCCCAGCTGCTGCGCCCTGCTGACGGGCGTGGGAGCTGTCATATTCACCGGGCGGCGATCTGGCGTTGTTCGACCCACCGAGGGAAGGAGGTGAACGAGTGACCATAGAGGAGTCGAAGAGCATAGTGCCCAAGAAGGGGCTGGTGCTGGTCATCACCGGCAACGGCAAGGGGAAGACCACTTCCGCCTTCGGGCAGGCATTGCGGGCCATCGGCCAGGGCCTGCGCGTGTGCATGATCCAGTTCATGAAAGGGCGGGCCTACGGGGAGGTCATCGCCGCGGAGAAGTACCTGCCCAACTTCAAGCTCTACCAGTTCGGACTGGACAGCTTCGTCATGCGTGACAACCCGGCACCGGTGGACGTGGAGTTGGCCCGCCAGGGCCTGGAGATGGCCAAGAAAGTCATCCACAGCGGGGAGTACGACATGGTCATCCTCGACGAGATCAACGTCGCGGCTGACTTCAAGCTCATTCCCGCCGAGGAGGTCCTGGAACTGGTGCGGTCCAAGCCGCCGGAGCTTGACCTGGTCCTGACCGGGCGCTACGCGTCTCCCGAGCTGCAGGAACTGGCGGATACCGTCAGCGAGGTGCGGGAGATCAAGCATCACTATGCGGCCGGGCACAAGGGCCGTGCCGGCATCGAGTACTAGCGCGAAAGGGGGGAGTCCGAGCCAGAGGGAGCCGGGCAGACACGCGAGGGTCTGCGGTGCCCGGGCCACCCTATCGGGGGACGGAAGAAGCGGGAAAGCAAACTCGCAAGGACAACGACAGAGAGACAGAGAAGGAAAGAAACGCAAGAGAGAGAGAGAGAGAGAGAGAGAAGCCAGGAGCAGGGGCGACCCGCGGGAATGCAGCGCGAGACTACAGGGGAGATTCGCTCACACTGTCTGGACTTTAAGGAGGGGTTACGTTGTTTACCAAGGAATTGCTTGATCAGTCAAGCCTGCTGCGCCAGAAATGGGAAGACGAGGTCCGGCGGACAATAGAGAAGAACCCGGACCTGAAACCGCGTTGGACCACGGTGTCCGACCTCGAAATCAAGAGGCTCTACACCCCGGAAGACATCAAGGACATGGACTTCGCGCGGGATATCGGCTATCCCGGACAGTTCCCCTTCCTGCGCGGCAACCAGGTCACCGGTTACCGCGGCAAGTACTGGACCTTCCGCATGTTCTCCGGCATGGGGACCGCCGCCCAGACCAACGAGCGCTGGCACCTGCTGCTGAAAGGCGGGCAGACCGGGCTCAGCACCGCGTTCGACTTCCCCACCCTGATGGGGTATGACACCGACTCCCCCAAGGCGCGGGGCGAATGCGGCAAGTGCGGGGTCGCCATCGACACCATCGAAGACTTCCTCACGCTGGTGGAAGGCATTCCCATGGACAAGATCAGTACCTCCATGACCATCAATCCGCCTGCCACCGTTCTCTGGGCCATGTACCTGGCCACCGCCCAGATCAAGGGCATCCCTCTCGAGAAACTGGCCGGGACCATCCAGAACGACATGCTCAAGGAATTCATTGCCCAGAAGACCCTGATGTGCCCGCCCGAGCCCTCGGTCAAGCTCATCAGTGACACGGTGGAATTCGGCACCAAGTACGTCCCCAAGTGGAATACCATCAGCATCAGCGGTTACCATATCCGTGAGGCGGGCTCTACTGCCGTCCAGGAGCTGGCCTTCACGCTGCGCGACGGGATGGAATACGTGGAAGACGTCATCCGGCGCAAGGGCCTGCACGTGGACGAGTTTGCCCCTCGTCTGTCCTTCTTCTTCAATGCTCACATCGACTTCTTCGAGGAGATTGCCAAGCTGCGCGCTGCCCGCAGGATCTGGGCCAAGGCCATGCGCGACCGCTACGGCTCCACCAACGAGAGGTCCTGGTGGATGCGCTTCCACACCCAGACCGCCGGGTGCTCGCTCACCGCGCAGCAGCCTTACAACAACGTGGTGCGGACCGCGGTGGAGGCGCTGGCGGCAGTCCTGGGCGGGACCCAGTCCCTGCACACCAACTCGCTGGACGAGGTGCTGTGCCTGCCCTCCGACCACGCGGTGGAGATCGCCCTGCGCACCCAGCAGATCCTGGCCGAGGAGACCGGGGTGGCGAACACCATCGACCCGTTGGCCGGTTCCTATTTCGTCGAGGCGCTCACCAACGAGATGGAAGAGAAGGCGTGGGAGTACATCCACAAGATCGACGAGATGGGCGGCATGATTGCGGCCATCGAGAAGGGATTCCCGCAGATGGAGATCGCCGACGCAGCCTACACCTTCCAGAAGCAGATCGACGCCGGCGAGAAGGTCATGGTGGGCGTCAACAAGTATATCAGCGAGAAGGAATACCCCATCCCCTTCCTGGAGATCGACGATTCGGTGGAGCTCGAGCAGATCGAGCGGCTGAACGCCGTGCGGCGTAAGCGCGACAGTCGCAAGGTCAGGGAGTGCCTGGACGATATCCGCAACGCTTGCAAGAAGGGCGAGAACGTCATGCCGTACTGCATCGAGGCAGTCAAGAACTACTGCACCGTGCAGGAGATCTGCGACGTGTACCGGGAAGTCTACGGCGAGTACCGTGACCCCGGCCTCTACTAGATGAAGCGTCAGGGAGGGAGAGAGAATGTCAGAGAGAAAGATTCGCGTGATGGTTGCCAAGCCCGGGCTGGACGGGCATGACCGCGGGGCCCGGGTGCTGGCCCGTTGCTTCCGCGACGCAGGCTTCGAGGTCATCTACACCGGGTGTCACCAGACCCCCGAACAGTGCGCGTCGGCCGCCATCCAGGAGGACGTGGATATGCTGGGGCTCAGCTGCCTGTCCGGCGCACACCGCTACCTCTTTCCCCAGGTGGCCAAGCTCCTGAAAGAGCAGGGGGCAGACGACATCGTGCTGGTGGGGGGGGGCATCATCCCCGACCAGGACTTCCAGCCGCTGTATGATGCCGGCTTCAAGGCCATATTCACCCCAGGCACCCCCCTGGACACCATTGTCGACTGGATCAAAACCAACGTGAAACCGAGGTCATAAACATGGTAGAACTTGGCAAGAAGGTGATGGCGGGAGACGTCCGTTCGGCCTCCCGCCTCATCCGCAACATTGAAGACAACCTGCCGGGGGCGAAACAGGAGATACGCAAGATATTCCCCTACACGGGAAAGGCGCACGTGGTGGGGCTGACGGGCCCTCCGGGTGCCGGCAAGAGCACCCTCACCGACGAGCTCATCCGCTGTTTCCGGCGCAAGGGGAAAACGGTGGGGGTGCTGGCGGTTGACCCCAGCAGTCCTTTTACCGGGGGAGCCATCCTGGGTGACCGCATCCGCATGCAGCGACACGCCGAGGACCCGGGGGTGTTCGTGCGCAGCCTGGCGACCAGGGGCACCATGGGGGGGCTGTCCAAGGCCGCGGGCGATGCCATCCACGTGATGGATGCCATGGGGAAGGACATCGTCATGGTGGAAACGGTGGGCATCGGCCAGCAGGAAGTAGAGATCATCCACCATGCGCACACCGTGCTGGTGGTGCTGGTGCCGGGGATGGGCGACGAGATCCAGGCCATCAAGGCCGGGGTCATGGAGATTGGCGATATCTTCGTCATCAACAAGGCGCACCGCGAGGGAGCAGGCAAGCTGTTCAAGGAGATCACCGCCATGCTGGACATGGGCCCCCGCGAGCCCGGCGCCTGGCGTCCACCTATCGTGATGGTGGAGAGCGTGGCGGAGCCGCACGAGTTCGAGCGTTGCGTGGACGAGCTGTCAGACAAGATCGAGGCCCACTACCAGTACCTGGTGAACACCAACCAGCTGGGAGACCGGCAGCGGCGCAGGTCCCTGGCGGAGATCAACGCGGCCGTGCGGGATGCCATCCTGGAAACGGTGTTGCGGCGCCTGGTTGCTGACGGGGAGCTCGACCGCATGGTCGAGAAGGCCCTGAACAAGGAGTCCGATCCCTACACCCTGGCCGAACAGGTGGCAGAACGCTACCTGGGCGGCAGCAAGGCAAGCATGCCCGTGGCTGAGTAGCAGGCCGGGCCGGGAAGCCCTCGGCCGCGCCACCGGGTGAGTGCGGGGCCGCAGGAGCGGCGGGGGCTGGTCGGCCATCGCGGGTGAGACCAGTCTGGGCCAGGAGGAGGGCTGGCGGGGTGGGGCGAGAACGAGTGCGGGTGCTGCTGGCCAAGGCAGGCCTGGACAGCCACGACCGTGGTGTGCGCTACGTGGCGCGGGGCCTGCGGGATGCGGGAATGGAGGTCGTCTACACGGGCTTGTACCGCACGGTGGAAGAGATTGCCGAGACCGCGGTGCAGGAGGATGCCGACATCGTGGGAGTC
>JARYMO010000144.1 GCA_029907055.1 Syntrophomonadaceae bacterium
CACGTGATCTTCGAAGCCGAGGAAAAGGAAGGCGAGCCCATCACCCAGGACACGCTGGAACGGGCCGTGGCAGTGATGCGCAACCGCGTCGACGCCTGGGGGGTCAAGGAGCCGGTCATCCAGACCCAGGGCAGCACGCGCATCGTGGTAGAACTGGCCGGGGTCAGCGACCCCGAACAGGCGGTGCGGGACATCGGGAAGACGGCTGAGCTGAAGTTCGTCGACGAAGAAGGCCGGGTGCTGGTCACCGGCAAGAACCTCAAGGACGCCAGGGCAGGCATTGACCAGGCCAGCGGGGAGCCGAAGGTGGACCTCACCTTCGACAAGAAGGGGGCCGAGCTGTTCGCCCAGGCCACCGCCGCCAACGTGGGCAAGCAGATTGCCATCGTGCTGGACGACCAGGTCATCAGCGCTCCGCGGGTCAACGAGGCCATTCCCAGCGGGGAGGCGATGATCAGCGGCGGCTTCAAGGACGCCAGGGAGGCGGAGACCCTGGCCGTGCAGTTGCGCTCCGGTGCCCTGCCCGTGACGCTCAAGGTGGCGGAGAAGCGCACGGTGGGCGCAACGCTGGGCAGTGACTCGCTGGAGCGCAGCGTCAAGGCGGGGTTCATCGGGCTCCTGATGATCCTCATCTTCATGGCCGGGTACTACCGGTTGCCGGGTATCGTGGCTGACTTCTCGCTGGTGCTGTACTCGGTCATCCTGCTGGCCATCATGGTGTTGCTGCAGGCAACGCTGACCCTGCCCGGCATCGCCGGGTTCATCCTCTCCACTGGCATGGCGGTGGACTACAACATCATCATCTACGAGCGTCTCAAGGACGAACTGCGGGCCGGCAAGACGCTGCTGGCAGCCATTGATGCCGGGTTCCGGCGTGCCTTCTGGACCATCTTTGACTGCAACCTCACCACCATGGTGGCGGCCCTGGTGCTGATGTACTTCGGGACCGGGCCTATCAAGGGGTTCGCGGTCACCCTGGCCATCGGGATTGTCACCAGCATGTTCACGGCCATCACGTTCACCCGCTGGATGCTGAAGTGGGCGGCGGATTCCTTCAAGGACGTCCGCTACTACGGACTGTAAGGGGGGTCGACGATGAGGATCATCGAGAATCGCAAGTGGTACTACCTCCTGTCCCTGCTCATCATCATCCCGGGTATCGTCTCCCTCTTCCTGCAGGGACTGAACCTGGGCATCGACTTCACCGGTGGTTCCATGCTGCAGTTGCGTTTCGAGAAGGCGGTGCACGTTGACCAGGTGCGCGGGGTACTGGCCACCTTCGGCCGGGAAGACAGCACCATCCAGCTCAGCGGCAGCGAAGTGTTCATTCGCACCCGCATGCTGAGCGAGAGCGAGAACGAGAAACTGCTGCAGGCGCTGAACCGCGAAGTGGGAAAGGTTGAACTCCTGCGCAACGAGGCGGTGGGACCGGCCATCGGCAGGGAGTTGACGGCCAAGGCCCTCTATGCCGTGCTCATCGCGGTTGCCCTCATGCTGGTGTACATCACCTTCCGCTTCGAGTTGAGTTTTGGCCTGGCCGCAGTGCTGGCGCTCATCCACGATGCGCTGGTGGTGCTGGGGGTATTCTCGCTGGTGCGGCTGGAGGTTGACGGTGCCTTCGTCGCCGCCGTGCTCACCGTGCTGGGGTACTCCATTCACGACTCCATCGTGGTCTTCGACCGCATCCGCGAGAACCTGGGCTTCAAGAAAAAGGGCGAGCTCATCGAGACCGTCAACAAGAGCATCATGCAGACCCTCAACCGTTCCATCAACACCGTGTTGACGGTGGTGTTCGTGCTGGTCAGCCTGCTCATCTTCGGGGGAGGGACCATCAAGGTGTTCATCATTGCCCTGCTGGTGGGGGTCATCACCGGCTGCTACTCCTCCATCTTCATGGCCAGTCCCGTCTACTACGACCTCAAGCTGCACGGGGTGGGAGGGCGCGCCTGAGGCAGGGCCTCCTCCCCCCGGACAGGTACACGATGCGCGCAGGCCCGCTCCGGCGGAGGAAGACGCCGCCAGCGGGCCTTGGCGTCTTCAGGGAGAGCATGGCAGCCATCCAGGCGAAGTTATCCCTACCAGAGGCGGTATTTCGCCGCCGATCTCTCGTTGGGAAGCGGGCCCCCGCGGGGTATAATGATATTGTACGGGTATGCGGAGCCGCTGCAGGGGTTCGCTCCTGGGGGGTAAAGGTGCCCGTCCTCCAGTCGCAACCCGGCGCCCCGGCGTGTGGAGGAACGACACGGCGGTTGGCGTCCAGCCTTTCCTGCTGTCAGTGGCTTTCATCCATAACCCCTGATTTCGTGCTTCCAGGACATGGGAACGCGCCGTCGAATTCGGTGCCCGAGGATTCGAAGGGCATGTCGTTGTCACCTCGCTGACCGTTCTGCGTCCGGCACTGCGCCTGGAGCAGGAGGCGGGCCAGCAGCCGGCACGGCGAGCATCACCCGTGAGACAAGAGAATGTCGGGCGTGAAGGAGGGACATTCGTTGGCGCTGCTGAATCTCGGTACCTACCCCCCCAAGAAGTGCGGCATCGCGTCGTTCTCGTACGACCTGCGCGAGAGCCTTCTCCAGGCTGGCAGCCAGGTCTACGTGGCGGCGGTGTCGGAAGGCGATGTTTCCTATGATTACCCGCAGGAGGTCATTTACCGTCTCACCCAGGAACAGCGGGTCGACTACGGGGCGACCGCGCGCCTGATCAATGCCTCCGCCCGCATTGACGCGGTTATCATCCAGCACGAGTACGGCATTTTCGGCGGGGCGGACGGTGAATACATCCTCGATTTCGTCGCCCAGCTCAAGAAGCCCTACGTGCTGGTGGCCCACACCGTACTGCCGCATCCCTCGCCAAACCAGCGGGCGGTGCTGGCCCGGCTGACCCTGCGGGCGGCGGCCACGGTGTGCATGACCAGGCGGTCGGCGCGCCTGCTGGCGCGGACCTACGCAGTGCCCCCGCGCAAGGTGTTCGTCATTCCCCACGGCGTGCCTGCCTTCGTGCCCCAGGACCGGGAGCTGCTGAAGGCCAAGTACGGCCTGGTGGGGCGTGACGTGGTGACCACCTTCGGCCTCATCGGCCCCGGCAAAGGCCTGGAGAACGGCATCCGCGCGGTGGCGCAACTGGTGGACCGCTACCCGTCGCTGATGTACTGGATTGCCGGCGGGACCCACCCCGTCCTGCTGCGGCGGGAAGGTGAGCGCTACCGCGAGATGCTGGTCGACCTGGTGCAGCAACTGGGACTGGAGAAGCATGTCACCTTCGTGAACCACTTCCTTGAACTCGACGAGCTGGGGGACTACCTGTACATGACTGACATCTACCTCAGCCCATACCCGAACCGCGACCAGGCGGTCAGTGGGACCCTTGCCTATGCCATGGGCTGCGGCCGGGCCATCGTGTCCACGCCGTACGAGTATGCCCTCGAGCTGCTGGCGGGGGGGCAGCGTGGCCTGGTCGCCGCTGCCACCACCCCGGAGGCCATCGCGGTGCAGATGGAACGCTTGTTGGCCCACCCGGAGTTCAAGCGGCAGCTGGAGCTGCACGCCAGCGAGTACGGGCGGACCCTGAGCTGGTCGTCGGTGGCCGGGCAGTACGTGGCCCTGCTGGACAAGGTGGTGCGGGTCCACCAGGCGGAGGTCACCGCCTGAGCGGGCTGCGGACCGCGCCCCTGCGCATGGTATCCATACCTGGAGTGGAAAGGGAGGAGAGCACGTGGACTACCGGCACCTGCGCGCGCTGACTGACGGGACCGGAATGCTCCAGTTCTCCCGACTGGACACGCCGGACCCGGCCAGCGGCTACACCGTCGATGACAATGCCCGCGCGCTGATGGTCGCGCTGGGTATGCCAGGAGAGGAGCGGACCCACTACGCGCAGATCTTCTGCGGCTTCTTGTGGCAGGCACAGCGACCGGACGGGAGCTGGTGCAACTGGAAGGTCGGCGAGGAGTGGAGGACCGAGATCGATTCACAAGACAGCCTGGGGAGGGCGTTCCTGGCCTGCACCACCGCCGTGGGGTGCGGTATCCCGGAGGTGGAGGTGCGGGCCAGGCGGATGGCAGCCCGGTCTCTTCCCGCCGTGCGAAGGGTGACCGCGCCACGGGCCATGGCCTACGTGGTGCTGGGCTGCGCGGCAGGGCTGGGCAAGGCAGGCCTTCCCGGTGACCACCTGCTGGCGTTGGGACGCGATTTCTGCCGGCGCTTGGTCGAGATGTACCACGCCAGCCGCGGACCTGGCTGGCGCTGGTTCGAGACCGGCCTGGCCTACTGCAACGCTGTCCTGCCGCACGCCCTGCTGGCCTTCAGCGCCCGGGCGCGGGTGGCGCGGGCGCCCCAAGCGGGGCTGGACGCGCTGGATTTCCTGGCCGACCACCTGTGTAGCGAGGGCTACCTGAACGTGGTGGGCAACCGGGGGTGGTGGCGGAAACCTGGGCCGCCGGCCCGCTTCGACCAGCAGCCGGTGGACGCGGGTTCGATGGCCCTCGCCTGCCTGGAAGCGCACCAGGCGACCGGGCGGGAGTCCTACCTGCGCCTGGCGCGCCTGGCCTACGACTGGTTCCAGGGACGCAATGTTCATGGCCTGCCGCTCATCAACCCCGCCACAGGCGG
>JARYMO010000145.1 GCA_029907055.1 Syntrophomonadaceae bacterium
GGCCGAGGCGGGCACGGTGGCGGTCCGCAAGCGCCGCAGCGGGGACCAGGGGCCGCGGCCGCTGGCGGAGTTCGTGGCCGCCCTGCGGCAGGAGATCGAGAGCCGCAGCCGGGAGTGAGGTGCTGGCCGCACATAAGGGCAGTGGGCGGGCGCTTGACAGGCAGCACCAGGCGGGATATGCTGGTAATTGGACAAGTGAACGCGCAACTTCCAAGCAGAAGCACCGCTTCTCACCCTGCGGCGATTTCGCAGCTGCCAGGGTTCCACCGGTTCTCAGTCGAGGGTGTCAGGGCCTTCAGGGTCCCGGCATGGCAAGCGGGCGGATGCGCCCGCTTCGATGTTTTCATGGAGGTGAATTCCACATTAGCAAAGACTGGCGTATCAACGAGGAAATCAGGGTTCGAGAGGTGCGGCTGATCGACGAGAACGGCGAGCAGGTGGGTATCGTACCGACCCGCGAAGCACTGCAGATGAGCATCGAGAAGAACCTTGACCTGGTGGAGATTGCCCCCGGTGCCAAGCCACCCGTCTGCCGGCTCATGGACTACGGCAAGTTTCGCTACGAACAGTCCAAGCGGGACAAAGAGGCGCGCAAGAAGCAGAGGGTCATCACTGTCAAGGAAGTCAAGATGCGTCCCAACATCGAACAGCACGATTTTCTCGTGAAGGCCAAGAACGCCGAGCGGTTCCTGTTGGACGGGGACAAGGTCAAGGTTACCATCATGTTCCGGGGGCGCGAGATCTCGCACCCGCAGCTGGGACACAAGCTGTGCGTCAGGCTGGCGGAGCAGCTGGCGTCCATCGCCACGGTGGAGCGCGAGCCCAAGCTGGAGGGACGGAACATGACCATGGTGCTGAACCCGCGGCCCGACGTGGTGAAGGCCTCGGAAGCGGCCAAGGGCGCGGAGCCCGCCAAGGCGGGGAGCGCGAAGGCGGCGCCGGCAGCCCCGGGAACCGACACAGCCCAAGGCAATTAAAGGAGGAAGCAGTCAATGCCGAAGATGAAGACCCATCGCGGTGCGGCCAAGCGGTTCAAGAAGACGGGTGCTGGCAACATCAAGCGCAGCAAAGCCTACCACAGCCACTTGCTGGGCGGCAAGACCCCGAAGCGGAAGATGAACCTGCGCAAGGGCACGCTGGTTTCCAAGGCCGACGCGCCCAAGGTCGCGAAGCTCATTCCCTACATGTAAGCGCAGGCGGACGACGAGGAGGGACATCGCATGGCAAGGGTAAAGGGTGGTATCAGCACGCACAAGCGCCACAAGCGCATCCTGAAACTGGCCAAGGGCTACCGGGGGTCCAAGTCCAAGCTGTTCCGGGTCGCCAAGCAGCAGGTGATGAAGTCCGGCAACTACGCCTACGCACATCGCCGGCTGAAGAAGCGCGAGTTCCGGCGGTTGTGGATCGCCCGCATCAACGCCGCCGCACGCAACAACGGCCTCACCTACAGCCGCATGATGTGCGGCCTGAAGGCGGCCGGGGTGGGGGTCAACCGCAAGATGCTGGCCGACCTGGCGGTGCACGACCCGGCGGCCTTCACCGAACTGGTGGACCTGGCGCGCAAGAACCTGTAACACCGGGCGCCGGGCCGGCGCCGGTCAATATCAGACCGTGAGAGAAGTGTGGTGCCCTGCGCCACGCTTTTTTCCGTGGGAGAAGATCAGGAGATGCTGCCACGCGCTTCCCATCGGCGTACACCGCAGGTATCGCCTGCCCAACTGGTGCTGGCGGGCTTTGCGGTGGTCATTGCCGCCGGGGCCGGGCTGCTCTCCCTGCCGGGGGCGGTGGCGGACGGGCAGCACGTGAGCTTTCTCGACGCGCTCTTCACCGCCACCTCCGCCGTGTGCGTCACGGGGCTGGTGGTGGTGGACACCGGCAGCGTCTACTCGCTGGCCGGGCAGCTCATCATCCTCCTCCTCATCCAGGTGGGCGGCCTGGGCATCGTGACGGCGGCCTCCATCTACTGGCTGGTCCTGGGCCGCCGCATCGGGCTGCGGGAGCGGGTGGTGATGAAGGAAGCCCTCAGCCTGGAAACGGTGGGCGGGGTGGTGCGGATGGTACGGGCCATCCTCCTGGCCACGCTGGCCATCGAGGGGGCGGGGGCGCTGCTGCTGGCCGCGGGGTTGTGGCGCTACTTCCCTCCCGGCAAGGCCATGTACTACGGCGCCTGGCACGCGGTGTCCGCCTTCTGCAACGCGGGCTTCGACCTCTTCGGGCCCGAGTTCTACCCCTACTGCAGCATCATCCCCTTCCAGCACGACTGGGTGGTGGTCCTGACCATCGGGGTCCTCATCGTCCTCGGCGGGCTGGGCTTCCCGGTGCTGCTGGAGCTGTGGCGCACGCGCAGGTGGTCGGGTCTCAGCCTGCACGCGCGGCTGGTGCTGCTGACCAGCGCCCTGCTGCTGGCCCTGGGCACGGTCCTCTTCCTGCTCCTGGAGTGGCAGGGTGTCTTGCGGGCGATGGAGCCGCCGGACGCGCTGCTCAATTCGTTCTTCCTCAGCCTGACGCCCCGCACTGCCGGCTACACCACGCTGGACATCGGCCGCCTGGCCCCCTCCAGCCTGCTGCTGCTGATGGGGCTGATGTTCGTGGGGGCATCGCCGGTGAGCACCGGCGGGGGCGTCAAGACCGTGGCCCTGGCGCTGCTGGCGCTGGCGGTCTACTCGCGGGTGAAGGGCAGGGGCGAGGTGGAGGCCTTTGGACGGCGCATCGGCACCCACAACGTCTACCACGCGCTCACCGTGACCGCCATCGCTGGAACCGCGGTCATGGCATGCATCATGCTGCTGACCGTGGTATCGGGCCTGGACCCGCTGAAGCTCATGTTCGAGGCCTTCTCGGCCTTCGGGACGGTGGGTCTCTCCACCGGCATCACCCCCCGGTTGAACACCCCGGCCAAGTTCATCATCATCTTCCTCATGTTCTTTGGCCGGGTAGGTCCCATCACGGTGGCTTTCAGCCTGCTCAGGCGCGAGCGGCGCCAGCCGGTCCGCTATGCCGAGGGGAACGTCATCATTGGTTAGGAGGGACGCAAGGTGAAGAGGCAGTTCGCGGTCATCGGGCTGGGTCGTTTTGGCAGCGCGGTGGCGCTGACGCTGGCGGACATGGGGTACCAGGTGATGGGCATCGACCGCAACGAGGAGCTGGTGGAGAATATCAAGGACGCCATCACCTACGCGGTAACCGCTGACATCCACGACGAGAAGATGCTGGAGGCGCTGGGCATTCGCAACATGGACGTGGTGGTGGTAGCCATCGGCAACGACCTGCAGGCCAGCATCCTGGTGACCCTGATGCTCAAGCAGGCCGGGATTCCCTACGTGGTGGTCAAGGCGGTCAACGACCTGCACGGCAAGGTGCTGGAGAGGGTGGGGGCCGACAAGATCGTCTACCCGGAGCGGGACATGGGCATCCGCCTGGCCCACTACCTGGGACGGGCCAACATCCTTGACTTCATCGAGATATCGGAAGAGTACAGCCTGGTGGAGACGCGGGTGCCGTCCAAGCTGGCCGGCAGCACCCTGAAGGAGACCGACCTGCGGGCCCGGTACGGCATCACGGTGCTGGCCATCAAGCGGGGAGCGCAGATACTGGTCTCGCCATCGGCCAACGACCGCCTGCAGAGCGAGGACGTGCTCATCCTGCTGGGCAGGACCACCGCCCTCAACCACTTCATGAGGAAAGCGGAATGAAGGCCATCCACTCCCGCGACAACCCGGTGGTGAAGCGGGCCCGCCGCCTGCTGGCCGCGCGCGGACGGCGCGAGGAAGGGTGCTTCCTGCTGGAAGGACTGCGCCTGGTGCGGGAGGCGCTGGCGGCTGGCGCGCAGGTGGAAGCGTTCTTCGCCACGGCGGACTTCCTGGCCGCACACCCGGAGGCCGAGGAGTGGGCAGCGGGAGTGCCGGCGTACCTGGTGGGAGAACCAGTGATGAAATCCCTGTCGGCCACCGAGAGCCCGCCGGGGATCCTGGCCATATGCCGCTGCCCGCGCTGGGAGCTGGACCGCGCAGTGGCCCCGCACTCCCTGCTGCTGGTGCTGGACAACGTCCGCGATCCCGGCAACGCCGGCACCATGCTGCGCACCGCCTGGGCGGCGGGGGTGGAGGCAGTGCTGCTCACCACCGGCACGGTGGATGCCTTCAGCCCCAAGGTGGTGCGCGCTTCCATGGGGGCGGTGCTGCACCTGCCCCTGTTCGAGCGCGCCGGGGAGCCCCTGCTGGCAGCACTGGGGGAGCGCGGGTGCCGGTTCCTGGTGGCCGATGCCCGCGGCCAGCGGCTGTACTCGCAGGCCGACTACCAGGGCCTGGTGGCAGTGGTGATGGGCAGCGAGGCAACAGGGCCCGGTCCCTTCTTCGCGCGGGCAGGGGCAGAACGGGTGCGTATCCCCCTGCGGGCAGGGGTCGACTCGCTCAACGCGGCGGTGGCGTGCGGCATCATCCTCTACGAGGCGTGGGAACAGCGGAACGGCCGGTGAGGCGTGGATTGTGCCCCGGCGTGGCGGTGTGCTATAATCGGTGGCAGAGTCTACCGCAGTATGCGCGAAAGGCGGGGCCGTGATGAGCAAGCACGCCGAACTGTTCTGGAACCTCTT
>JARYMO010000146.1 GCA_029907055.1 Syntrophomonadaceae bacterium
GCCGCCAACATCACCAATGCTGATGCCATCCACCCGGGTTACGGCTTCCTGGCCGAGAACGCGTATTTCGCCGAGATGTGCGAAACGTGCGACGTGAAATTCATCGGTCCCCACCCGCGGGCCCTGAAGGGGATGGGGGACAAGATCCAGGCCCGCGAGATGGCCAGGCGGCTGGGGGTACCGGTGGTCCCCGGCAGCGAGGGGCCGGTCACCGAGGCGGGGGAGGTGCAGCGCATCGCGGCTGAGATCGGGTTCCCGGTGCTCATCAAGGCAGCCGCCGGCGGGGGCGGGCGCGGCATGCGCCTGGCACACGGCCCGCGCGACCTCGAGCAGGCGCTCGCCACGGCGCGAAGCGAAGCTCAGGCGGCCTTCGGCAGCGGCGAGGTGTACGTAGAGAAGTACATCGAGGAACCGCGGCACATCGAGGTGCAGGTGCTGGGGGACGAACACGGCACCATGGTCTACCTGGGCGAGCGGGACTGTTCCATCCAGCGGCGCAACCAGAAGCTGCTCGAAGAGGCGCCTTCCCCTTTCGTGGACGAGACCATGCGGCGACGCATGGGTGAGATGGCGGTGCTGGTGGCGCAGAGCGTGGGCTACCACAGTGCAGGCACGGTGGAATTCCTGGTCGACAAGGACCACAACTTCTACTTCATCGAGATGAACACCCGGGTGCAGGTGGAGCACCCGGTGACCGAGATGGTGACCGGCATTGACATCGTCAAGGCCCAGCTGTTGGTGGCGGCCGGCGAGCCACTGGGACTGCAGCAGGAGGACGTGCGCATCGAGGGGTGGGCCATCGAGTGCCGGGTGAACGCCGAGGACCCGCGGCAGGATTTCCGACCCTCGCCGGGCACGGTGACGCGCTACGTCCCGCCGGGAGGACCGGGCATCCGGGTTGACTCCGCGCTCTACCAGGGGTACGCTATTCCCCCGTACTACGATTCGCTCATCGCCAAGGTCATCGCCTGGGGCAGGGACCGCGAGGAGGCGGTGGCACGCATGGAACGGGCCCTGGGGGAGTTCGTTATCGAAGGGGTGCAGACGACCATCCCCTTCCACCGCCGTATCCTGGCCAACGCCTTCTTCCGCCGCGGCGAGGTGTACACCAACTTCATCCAGCGGCGCATGGGCGACGACTGAGGGCGGCCCGGGCGCCCACGGTTGAGCTTTGCGGTCATATTGCGTACAATTAATTTATAACGCATTATCGAGTGAATACGGGGGGGTGCGAGTAATGGAAATGAAGGCAATCACGGAGAAGATGGAATCCGGCAGCGAGCTGGGCTCGATCCGTATCGCCGACGAGGTGGTGTCCATTATTGCTGGCCTGGCTGCCGTCGAGGTCGAGGGCGTGGCCGCCATGAGTGGAGGCTGGGGCACCGGGCTGGTGGAAATGCTCGGCCGCAAGAACCTGGGCAAGGGCGTCAAGGTGGAAGTAGGGGAGAAGGAAGCGGCGCTGGATGCCTTCCTGCTGGTCGAGTTCGGCTACCCCATCCCCAAGGTGGCACAGAATGTCCAGGAGGCCATCAAGTCCGCGGTTGAAACCATGACCGGCCTCAAGGTCACCAGTGTCAACGTGCACGTGGTGGGCGTATCCCTGAAGAAGATGGCAGAGAAGGAAGAGGGCGCGGAGGCTTAGGCCGCGCCGGTTCGCAGATCACGGCGTGCGACCCCCTGCTGCGTTCAGGGGGTCTGTTCCTGTAGGGAGTATCGTACCGAAGGGGGAATCCTGCCATGACAGTGGCCTGGCGGATGGTCGTCATCCTCTATAACCTGGTACTCATCGCGCTGGCTGCCGGCGTGCTGGCGGTTTCGATGGGCTATGGGCAGCCGGTGGAGTGGGTGGAACAGTTCATGGCCAGCACCCAGCAGCGTTTCATCGCCGGCTCCGGGGCTGCCGTGGTGTTGTTGGTGGGCCTGTACCTGCTGATGGCCAGCCTGCGCACGGAGCGTCGGCCGGAAGCTGCCATTGTGCAGGAAGGGCCGATGGGCAACGTGATGATGACGGTGCCGGCGGTGAAGCAGATCATCATGAAGGCTGCACGCAACGTGGAAGGCGTGCGCGAAGTGGTGCCGGAGGTGAAGCAGGCCCGCGACGGGCTTGAGGTGCTGTTGCGGGTCATGGTGAACCCGGATGTGCGGGTGCCTGATATGACGGCCGCGCTCCAGGACAAGGTGAGCCGCCAACTGGAAGAAATTGGCGGACTCAAGGTGGCTGGGGTGAAGGTCACGGTGGATGACATCTCCGCCGCCAGAAACCCCAAAGTGCGGTAGCAAGGAACGGCAGGGAGGAAGGCACACTATGTGGGAAGACTGGGTGGTACACGTGCTGGAGCACCACCGGGGGAAGGTCATCGGCGTGTTGCTGGCGCTGCTGGCCAGCGTTCTGGTGGTGACCTACGGCTTCTGGAAGGCGCTCTTCATCATCACCTGTATTGTCGTCGGCTACCTGGTGGGCAAGAGCATTGACGAGAGCGGCACGGTGGATGCCTGGATGAACCGGGTGTTGGGGAAGAAGTAGCCTGGAAAGGAGTCCCACTCTTGAGCAGGACCCTGGCCAGGGAGCTGGCCTTCAAAGTGCTCTACCAGCAGGACCTGGTCGGGGGCGACCCCGAAGAGCAGCTCCTGCTGTTGTGCGAGGAAACCCCGCTGGCGGACCGCTACCGCCGGTTCGCTGCCGACCTGGTGGAAGGGACCCTGGCCCACATCGAGGCCATCGATGCCCACATCAGCCGCTACTCACCCGAATGGAGCCTGCAGCGCATGGCGGTGGTGGACCGCAACATCATGCGCCTGGCAGCCTACGAGCTGCTGTACTCTGACCTGGACCCCGCCATCGTCATCAACGAGGCGGTGGAGATGGCCAAACGGTACGGCGACGAAAATTCCAGGAGTTTTGTCAATGCCATACTGGACAAGATCATGGGGGACGCGCAGCGTGGCAGCCGTCCTGGGGATTGACACCAGCGCCTATACCACCTCCCTGGCGCTGGTGGACGAATCCGGACAGGTGCTGGAGGACGCCAGGAGCGTGCTGGAAGTCAAGCCCGGCGCGCGGGGGATGCGGCAGTCGGAGGCGCTCTTCGCGCACACGCGCAACCTGCCCGCGCTTTTCGCCGGCCTCCAGGAGTCCCTGCGTTCCCACCACCTGGTGGCGGTGGCGGTCAGCACGCGCCCGCGCAACACGACCGGCAGCTACATGCCGGTTTTCCTGGCCGGGGAATGCGTGGGCCGTTCCCTCGCCAGCGTCACCGGGGTCCCGCTCTTCACCTGCAGTCACCAGGAAGGCCACGTGATGGCCGGGGCCTGGGGCTGCCCGGGGTTGCCCGACCGCTACCTGGCGGTGCACTTCTCGGGCGGCACGTCCGAGGTGCTGCTGGTAGAGCCGGGGCGCGAGCACTTCTACGACATCACGGTGGTGGCCGCTACCTCCGATCTGCACGCCGGCCAGCTGGTGGACAGGGTGGGGGTGCGCATGGGGCTGCCCTTTCCCTCCGGTCCCGCGCTGGAAGCGCTGGCGCGGGCGGCCGGGGATGCGCCCGACCGCGAGGTGTACCTGCCGGCGGCCGTGCAGGGGGCCTCGTTTTCCTTTTCCGGGGCTGAGACCCGCGCCCGCCAGCTGCTGGAGGCCGGCGCGAGGCGGGAGGCGGTAGCCATGGCCGTGTTGCGCTGCATCGCCAACACCCTGGAACGGGTGCTGCGGGAACAGCGCTCCGTCCACGGCGTGGACGACGTGCTGCTGGTGGGCGGGGTGATGGCCAACGCCTGGATCAGGGAGCGCCTGCAGAGGGTGTGGGCCGGCCCCCAGGGGGTACGCCTGCACTCGGCCTCCCCCCGCCTCAGCACGGACAACGCGGTAGGGGTGGCCTGGCTGGGACTCAGTCGCTGGCGCCAGCACATTGCAGAGAGGGGAATGAAGCCGTGACCGCACACATACTGTACGGGAAGAGCCTGACGGACAGCATCCTGGCCGGGGTGGCGCAGGAAGTGAAGGAGCTCAAGGAACAGGGGGTCAGCCCCTCGCTGATGACGGTGCAGGTCGGTGAGCACGCAGCATCGCGCGTCTACCTGGCTTCGCAGCGGCGCCTGGCTGAAACGGTGGGCATCACCTGCGAGCTGCTGGAGCTGTCCTCGTCCACCACCCAGGCGCGCCTGCTGCGCACCATTGACAACCTCAACGAAGACCCGGCCATCACCGGCATTATCCTGCACATGCCCCTGCCCCCGGGCATCAACCCGCGCGCGGCGCAGTGGCATATCGCCCAGGCCAAGGATGTGGAAGGCATCACCCCCTACAACATGGGCCGCCTCTCGCTGGGCCTGCCGCAGTTGGCCCCCTGCACGGCACTGGGGGCGGTGGAGCTCATCAAGTCCACGGGCATCGACCTGGCGGGGAAGGAGGCAGTGGTGGTCGGGGCCAGCGACATCGTCGGCAAGCCCTGTACCATCATGCTGCTCAACGAGGAGGCGACGGTGACGGTGTGTCACGCTGCCACCGCTGAGCGCGGACTGCTGGAAGAGCATGTGCGCCGGGCGGAGGTGCTGGTAGTGGCGGTGGGTCAGCCGGGAGCGGTGCGCGG
>JARYMO010000147.1 GCA_029907055.1 Syntrophomonadaceae bacterium
AGCGGCTGAAGCTGGCCGCCTTGGGACCCGCGCGCTCGAGGATGGCGGCGATGGTCCCTCCTCCCAGCCCGGCCATGATGACGGTGGCCACCTCACCCTCCGCCAGCACCTCCAGGCCGTCGCCCCGGCGCACGCTGACCCGGTCCGCCACCCCTTCCCTCTGCACGAAGGCGCGTGCCCGTTCGAAGGGGCCAGCCGCGAGTTCTCCCACCACCACGCGGGGGCAGCGGCCGGAGCGCACCAGGTGCACCGCCAGCAGCGCGTGATCCGCGCCGATGTCGGCGGCGGGCCTGCCCGCCAGGACCTGTCTGGCTACCGCCTGCAACCGCTTGGAAAGTTCCAATCCCGTGCCCCCCCGGCGTGTCGCCCTTTTCTTCTATGATAGCTCACACCGCCAACGAATGCAGCCCGCACACCGGCTTCGCAGCGCGCCATCCGCTTTCGGGCCTTGGCTTTGGCGGTCAACTCCTGCTAAGCTGGAGAGAGTGGAAGGTCAGGGCGTGACCGCTGCCGCTCCCCGGCCGCCGTGCACCGCCCCGGCTGGTCGCTCCACGCCAGGAGAGCACCCTGTACCTACATAATGGAGGTGGAAACGCATGACTCATCACGGACCGTCAGCCCTCTCCGCCGCCGAAGCCCGCGCACGCCTCGAGGAGGGCAACGCCCGCTTCACGTCCGCCCGACCGGCACCCAGGGAGCTGGGGGAAGCCCGCCGCCACGAGCTGGCCGAGCACGGCCAGCACCCCTTCGCGGTGGTGATTACCTGTTCCGACTCCCGCGTGCCGCCCGAACTCATCTTTGACCAGGCCCTGGGGGACATCTTCGTGGTGCGGGTGGCCGGCAACGTGCTGGACGAGGTCGCCATGGGCAGCGTGGAATACGGGGCCGAGCACCTGGGCGTGCCGCTGGTGGTGGTGCTGGGGCACGAGAAGTGCGGCGCCGTCAAGGCCACCGTCGACGGCGGTGAAGCCCCCGGCAGCATCGGGGCCATCGTGGAAAGAATCCGGCCGGCGGCCGACCGCGCCCGTGCCACTGGAGCCACCGGGGAGGAGCTGTACGAAAAGACCACCGATGAGAACATCCGCCAGGTGGTGGCGGCCGTGTGTGCCAGCCCGGTCATCCGCCACCTGCAGGAACACGGCGCGCTCAGCGTGCTGGGCGCCAAGTACTGGCTGAGCTCGGGGACCGTCACCTTCCTCGACTAGCCGGCCAGCACGGCAGGCCGGCAACGCGTCCGGCCGTCACGCTGCCCGCGACGTTCCCACCAGGCGCGAAGGAGAGGGGTGCCCCCCTCTCCTTCGCATGGCCAATGCTCTCGCCTCGCCGTCGCCGGCCGCCTTCCGCTCGGCCGCCGGCACCCGCGCCCTCTCAGGCACCGCCGGGCGCCCCCTCCGCCTTGCTCACTTTGGCCCACGAATCCCGCAGGGCCACGATACGGTTGAACACCGGCGCCCCCGGCTGCGAATCCACCGGGTCCGCGAAGAAGTATCCCTGGCGCAGGAACTGGAAGCGGTCCCCGGGCTGGGCAGCCGCTGCCGCCGGCTCCAGCATGCAGCCCTTGAGCTCCTCCAGGGAACGGGGGTTCAGCCGCGCCAGCCAGTCCTCCTCCTGCCCGCCCGCGGCTTCCACGAACAGGTGGTCGTAAAGGCGCACGGTGGCAGGGAGAGCATGCCCGGCCGACACCCAGTGCAGCGTGCCCTTGACTTTGCGCCCGGCGGTAGCGCCCCCGCTCCTGCTCTCCGGGTCGTAGGTGCAGTGCACCGCCAGCACCTCCCCGGTGGCGTCGTCCTTCACCACCCGCTCGCACTTGATGATGTAGGCGTGCTTGAGACGGACCTCCCGTCCCGGGGCCAGGCGGAAGAACTTGGCCGGCGGGTTCTCGGCGAAGTCATCGCGCTCGATGTACAGCTCGCGGGAAAACGGCACCTTCCGGGTCCCCTGGGCCGGGTTCTCCGGATTGTTTTCCGCCTCCAGCCACTCCACCCGGTCCGGCGGGTAGTTCTCCAACACCACGCGCAGCGGGCGCAGGACCGCCATCACCCGCGGGGCCCGCCGGTTGAGGTCCTCCCGGATGCAGTGCTCCAGCAGCGCGATGTCGACCACGCTGTTTGCCTTGGCCACCCCGATGCGGTCGCAGAAATCACGGATGGCTTCCGGGGTGTAGCCCCTCCTGCGCAGCCCGGAGATGGTGGGCATGCGGGGGTCGTCCCACCCCTGCACCAGTTTCTCCTCCACCAGCTGGCGCAGCAGCCGCTTGCTCATCACCGTGTGGGTCAACTCCAGGCGGGCAAACTCGATCTGCTGGGGCCGGTCTTCAAAGTCCAGGTTCTCCAGCGTCCAGTCGTACAGCGGGCGGTGATCCTCGAACTCCAGCGTGCAGATGGAGTGGGTGATGCCTTCCAGCGCGTCAGAAATAGGATGGGCGTAGTCGTACATGGGGTAGATACACCACGCGTCCCCGGTGCGGTGGTGGGTGGCGCGCAGGATGCGGTACAGCACGGGGTCCCGCATGTTGAGGTTGGGCGAGGCCATGTCGATGCGGGCCCTCAGCACCCGCGACCCGTCGGGAAACTCCCCGGCGCGCATGCGCCGGAAGAGGTCGAGGTTTTCCTCCACGCTGCGGTTGCGGTACGGGCTGTCCTTGCCGGGACGGGTGAGAGTACCGCGGTACTCGCGGATCTCCTGGGGGGACAGGTCGCACACGTAGGCCTTGCCCTTGCGGATGAGCTCCTCCGCGCACTCGTAGAGGCGCTCGAAGTAATCCGAGGCGTAGAACAGGCGGTCACCCCAGTCGAACCCCAGCCAGCGCACGTCCTCCTGGATGGACTCCACGTACTCCACGTCCTCCTTGCTGGGGTTGGTGTCGTCGAAGCGCAGGTTGCAGAGTCCCCCGTTGGCAGCGGCAATGCCGAAGTTCAGGCATATGGACTTGGCGTGGCCGATGTGCAGGTAGCCGTTGGGTTCGGGAGGAAACCTGGTGTGTACCCGCCCTCCGTGCTTACCGGTGCGGCGGTCCTCGTCGATGATGTTCTGGATGAAGTTGGTCGGTCGCGTCGCGTCGCCCATGCTGATGCCTCACGCTCCTTGTGGCGCTCCCGCCGCTGTCGCTCCGGTGGGAGCACGTCTCCCTCCATAATACTGCCCCGCAGCGGCCTCGTCGACTCCGTTTTTGTCTGCCGCCGTCGCCCTGGCGCCGACGGCACCGCCGGCGGACGGGTTTCGCGCCGGGCCCGCTCCCCGCACGCGCTCACCCGCCAGCGCTGCCATGCGTGCGCCCCAGGCCCTGCACGGCCCGCTGCCTGCGGTATGATGAGGGTAAGGAACAGGCGCACCCGCCCGACGACCGCTGCAGGAGAGGAGGGGGAGGAGTCGTGGCAGAGAAGAAGACCATGGGCCCGGCTGAGCTGGGCATCGACCTGGAGTCGGGCAGCGAGCGCGAGCTCTTCCGCTGGTTCCTGGCCTGCCTGCTCTTCGGCAAGCCCATCCAGCAGCAGGTGGCCAAGCGGGCCTACCTGGAGCTGGTAGCTGCAGGGCTGGACTCGCCGCAAGCCATCCTGGCCGCCGGCTGGGACCGCCTGGTGCAGGTACTGGACCGCGGCCACTACGTGCGCTATGACTTTTCCACCGCCAGCAAGCTGCTGGAGGTCTGCGCCGAACTCACCGCCCGCTTCGGCACCCTCACCGCCCTGGTGTGCGGCGCGCGCGACGCGGAGGAGCTCTCCGCCACCCTGCAGCGCTTCAAAGGCATCGGCCCGGTGACCGCTGCCATCTTCCTGCGCGAGGTGGACCCGCAGCAGTGGTGCCGACGGGCCGGACACCGCTGAGGCGGTGGACCCGGCCCTCCTGCCCGCGCCCACCGCGCCGCACGCGGTCCCGCCCCTGCTGCCAGCCCCTGGCCCGGCATCCGGCTCTCCCCGTTGCCACGCGGTGATGAATGTTGTATCATACAACTGTTCGGAAGACCATCGGGAGCCAGCGGCGGGAGGGATCAAGTGGAAAGATGGCAAAACCTGCTGGCCACGCTGTCTGAGCTGGCCCGGGCGGTGCGCTGCTGCCACCAGGAAGACCTGTGCGGCGAAGGGATTACCTTCGTCCAGTTCACCATCATGAACTTCATCCAGGGACGGGGGACCGTGCCGCTGGCGGAACTGCACCGGGCGCTGGAGGTTGATAAGAGCACCACCACCCGCCTGTTGGCGCCCCTGGTGCGCCGGGGCCTGGTGGTGAAGCGCAAGTCCCCCGCCGACGCGCGCACCCTCGAGGTGTGCCTGTCCGAGGAGGGACAGCGGCGGTGGGAGCGTTCCTGGGCCTGCCTGCAGGGTTTCCTGCAGGCGGTGGATACCCGGCTCCCGGCTGACCGCCGGGAGCAGGTGTACGAAGACGTGCGACTCTACGTGCAGGCGCTGCGCGCGGCTTGCGGCGCGTGCCGCTGCGGTGCCTGCGAGTAAGGAGCGAGAGGAACATGGCAGAACGCGCGCGGGAGTCATGTTGCACGCATGCCGGTGGCCCGCCCGCCGCCACCCGCATCGACCTGCAGCCCCTCACCGCACCGGCGGAGGTGCCGCAGGTGGCCACCACCT
>JARYMO010000148.1 GCA_029907055.1 Syntrophomonadaceae bacterium
CTTGGGGTCTCGTTTCGCGAACCACTGGATCGCCTTGCCATTGACGACCAGGGCGGGGGTCGACATCACCCGGTAGGAGATGATCTTCTGGATGTCTTCCACCTTTTCGACGTTCGCCGCCACGTCCATTTCCGCCAGCACGTTGTACACCTGCTGTTCCAGCTGCTTGCACCGGGCGCAGCCCGGCCCCAGGACCTTGATGTCCATCACGGTCATTCCCCTTTCCATCTCCGCTGGTGGTCACTGTCTCCCGTAGCGGCCCGGCGCGCAGGCCCCGCGCCACCGCCACGGTGCCCGCGCCGGCGTTTATATGCCTGCGTCCTTATATAATAGCGTTCTGATAATCTCCCGTCAACGGTGGGGGAGCGGCGCGGCCCTAGCGCCAGAAGAACAAGTAGAGGTAGAGGCTGGAGAGCACGATGGACAGCAACATCAAGGGAAAGCCCACCACGAAGAAGTCCATGAACCGGATGTGATCCCCCTTCTTCTCGGCCAGGCCGGCCACGATGACGTTGGCCGAGGCGCCGATGAGCGTGCCGTTGCCGCCCAGGCAGGCACCCAGCGCCAGCGCCCACCACAGCGATTCCAGCGGCAGGGCCCCCGCCTCGCCCATGCTCTGCAGCACCGGGATCATGGTGGCCGTGAAGGGGATGTTGTCCAGTACTGCCGAGGCGATGGCGGAGAGCCACAGCACCAGCATCCCCGTGCCCAGGAGGTCGCCCTGCGTCACCTCCAGGCCCTTGACTGCGATGAAGTCAATGACACCGGTGGCTTCCAGGCCGCCCACCATGACGAACAGGCCGGCAAAGAAGAAGATGGTCGGCCACTCCACGGTGAGCAGGTTCTCCTCCGGGCTTTCCCCCGCCACCAGCATGAGCACCGAGGCTGCCAGCAGGGCGATGGTGGCCGATTCCAGGTGCAGGGCCTGGTGGAGGAAGAAGCCGACCGTAGTCAGGGCCAGCACCAGCAGGGACTTCTTCATCAGGGCCCAGTCTTTCACCATCTGCGTCTCGTCCATCTGTAGCACCGCCTGGATGTCCTGTGGCGAGGCCTGCAACTGGCGCCGGAACATGACCAGCAGCAGGGCCAGGGTGAAGACGAGGATTACCAGCACCGGCGGTCCCAGGTTGACCAGGAAGTCCACGAACCCCAGTCCCGCCGCACTGCCGATCATGATGTTGGGGGGATCGCCGATGAGGGTGGCGGTGCCCCCGATGTTGGAAGACAGGATCTCGGCGAAGATGAAGGGAATGGGCGAGACCCTGAGCTGGTCCGCGATGGCGTAGGTGACAGGGACGATGAGCAGCACGGTGGTGACGTTGTCCAGCAGCGCCGACGCTCCCGCCGTGAGCAGCGACAGCACCACCAGCAGCGAGGCGGGTCTGCCCCCTGCCAGCTTGGCGGCCCTGATGCCGGCGTACTCGAACACCCCGCTCTGGCGGGTGATGCCCACCACCAGCATCATGCCGATCAGGAGACCGATGGTATTGAAGTCGATGCTGGCGAAGGCTTCCTCCTGGCTGATGACCCCGCCCACCACCACGATGCAGCCGCCCAGCAGGGCGGTGACGGTGCGGTGGATCTTGTCGGTGACGATAGCGGTGTAGGCGGCCAGGAAGACCAGTACCGCCAGCCACATGTCAGACACGCTGCTCACCCTCCACTATGTACCTGTATGTACCTGCCGATGGCCACGGGTTGGCACGGATGTCTGCCATGCCCGCAACGAGACACGGCCACCCCTGGGCCCACAGGTGCCCCCGACCGGCCGCGGATGGCGCCCCAGCCGAGGCCTGCAGGCCGCTCGCTCTCCCCCGCGAAGGGGAACCGCGGACGGACCGGCGCGCCCGGACGGTAGGGGCAGGACCGCCCCGCCTGGCCCTGAGTCGAAGCCGACTGTCGAGACCGCGACCACCGCCGCGCGGCACCCCTCGTGCGGCGATGGTCGCCACGGGATCCGCATGCCCTTCTCAGCATACCCGTGCCGCGGGCCGGCGTCAACGCGGGGTGGGTGAGCTGAGAACGGAAAGCGCCCTGCCCGGCAACCGGCCGCGGCTGCCTGGAAACCCGTCCGGAAACCTACGCAGCCAGCAACAAGCCCCCGCGGAGATGCACGGGGGCTTCGATTGCTCCTGTCGGCTAAAGGAAGACAAGGCCGTGGTTAGGAAGCGATGCCTCCTGGTCGCTGCCTGAACCGCGCTCAGGCCGGCGTGACCAGGCGCCCGTCCTTCCAGGTGCCGCTCCTGGTGGTGCCGTTGGGCAGGAAGAGCGTCCCCACCCCATTGGCGCCGTTGCCGCTGACCTGTCCCTCGTAGCGGGACCCGTCCGGGTAGTAGATGGTGCCGATGCCGTCCGGGACGCTGTTGGTGAACTGCCCTTCGTAGCGGGTTCCGTCGGGCAGGGTCATGGTGCCCTGTCCGGTGAGATTACCGTTGGTGAACACCCCTTCAATCTTCTTGCCGTTGGGATAGGTGAGCACCCCCCAGCCGTTGGCCATGTTGTCCCGGAGTTCCCCGGTGTAGGAGCGGCCGTCAGGGAACAGCAGGGTCAGCGGCCCGGATGGCACCCCGCCCTTGTACGTACGCACCAGCCTGGTGCCGCCAGGGAGCGTCACGGTGACCGTGCCGTCGACCAGGGTGTTGTTCCTCCAGGTCCCCGACAGCACCGCACCGTCGGCCCGGTTCATGGTGCCCCGGCCCTCCCGGTTGCCGGCGACAAACCAGCCCACGTAGGTGGTGCCGTCGCCGTAGGTGATGCTGCCTTCACCCTGCGGAATATTGCCGTCCAACTCCCCCGTGTACTCGGCCACCAGGCGGTCGTTCTCGTAGATGGTGATGGTGGTGAATTTCCTGGGGACAATGCTCACGCTCTGGGTGGCAGCGTCCCAGGAGACCTGGGCTCCCAGCGCCTCGCTGACGAAGCGGATGGGCACCATGGTGCGCCCGGCGATGATACGGGCGGGCACGTCGAGCGGCAGCACCGCTCCGTTCTTGAGCGCGTACCATTGCCCGACGCTGAGCTTGATCTCGGTCGCCAGCCTGACGGCGGTGACAGTGCGGGTGGCTGCATCCCAGCTCACCGAAGCCCCCAGCCCCTCGAAAATGGCCCGCATGGGCACCAGGACGCGGCCGTTCTCGATGACCGGGGCACCGTCGAAGTACATCGGCCGCCCCTCGATCTGCACGGACGGCGCGGCCGTCGCCGGGGCAGAGGCCGGGAAGAGCATGAGCAGGACCAGGACCAACATCAGAGCCGGGTGCTTCTTGCCCAAGGTGCATCCTCCTTTCATCGCACAGTGGTCCGTTTCCTCCAGTGTACCCCGGACAAGGCGCTTCCCGCCACGGGAAATGGCCGTGCAGGAAAACCGACAGGGCCCGGAGGCGAGCCGGGCCCTGGGCGCGGCCATCCCTGCAGCCGGGGTGCCCGCCACCTGGCGCAAGAGGTCCGGACGGGAGAAGCAATCGACAAGATCCCCTGCATCAGACGATTGCCATGCGAAAATCTCGTCGAGGTTACTCCTCGGAGAAGGACACCCGTCCTCAGTCGACGAGGTTAAACAAGCCCAGGGCCACCTCGTTGTAGTTGACACTGTTGCAGATGACGGTCTCGGAAGTGGAGGAGAAGGAGTCCTGGCTGTAGTCGTTGCCCGCGTTGTCGATGGTCACCGCCTTGTCGTTGAAACTCTTGACGTTGACCACCTCGGACGAGGCAGACCAATCCTGGTTGAAGCTGCCCTTGTACTCGTTGCCCACGTCAGTGAGGCAGATGTCGTAGGTGTTGCCCACGTTGTTGTAGTACTCGTTGCCCACGTTCTTGTAGTTGGTGTTGCCCACGTTCTCCCACCTGACGTTGTAGCTGTCCTCGTTGAAGCTGTTAGCCAGCAGGATGTTCAGGTCCAACGAGATGTCGCTCACCTGGGTGATGGCAACGCCGCTGCTGTCCTGGATGATAACCCCCTGGTTGTGGGAGTTGTCCAGGGTGGTGGTGATGGTCTTGGTGCGGCTGCAGTCCATCCACACGCAGATGTCCTGCAGGCTCACGCTCTTGTCAACGTTCACCTGCTCGGTGACGTCGATGTCCTTGCGGTCGTTGTCCTCGAAGCTGGCGTCGACGCTGTTCTGGGTGTTGCCAGCGATGATGCTCTTGTTGCCGACGTTGTCCAGCTCGTTGTCAACCGCCACCAGTGACGCGCAGTTGTCTATGACCAGGTTGTTGCCCTCGATATCTGCCGCCTGGCCTCCCCCTGGGCCGTTGGCCAGCGCCGCGCCGCACACGGCCAGGGTGAGGGCCATGGCGAACAGCAGGCTCATCCAGCAGCGTTGCTTGCGGAGCACAGTACCCATTATGCTACCCCCTTTATCGAGCGGGGACGATAATCGATACTTCTCCCGTCCGGAGCTCTTCCGCGTATGTGGTTGCCAAAGATCCGCGATATTCAGGGCTACCCCTCACTGGCGCTGGCGAGGCTGCGACGTGAGGTCAGCTGCCGCTCTGTTCGACCAGTTTCCCGTCCTTCCAGGTACCAGAAACGCGCGTGCCGTCGGGCCTGGTCAGGGTTCCCTGGCCGTTGG
>JARYMO010000149.1 GCA_029907055.1 Syntrophomonadaceae bacterium
GTTGCCGTAGGTGGACTCCAGCAGCAGGAAGTCTGCGCTCTCGATGGCGGTGGGGTCCTTGATGATGGGCAGGTTGAGGTTGCCCACGTCGCCGCTGAAGACGATCTTGCTGGTGACCTCGTCCTCGGTGCCCCACAGCTCCACGAAGGCAGAACCGAGGATGTGCCCGGCGTCGCGCAGGCGGAAGCGCACGTTGGGGGCAGCCTGCACCATTTCGTCGTAGTTCACCGGTCGCAGCCGCTCCAGGGAGCGCTGGGCCTGCTCGACGGTATAGATGGGCTCCAGCAGAGGGCGCCCCGAGCGCATGGCCCTGCGGTTCTTCTGTTCCACCTCCATCTCCTGGATGTGGCCGGAGTCAGGCAGCATGATGCTGGCCAGGTCGGCGGTGGGGTAGGTGCAGTAGATGGGACCGGAAAACCCCCGGTGCACCAGCTTGGGGATGAGCCCGGAGTGGTCGATGTGCGCGTGGGTGAGGATGAGGAAGTCCAGCGAGCGGGGGTTGACCGGGAAGTCCTGGTAGTTGCGCTCCCGGATCTCCTTGCTGCCCTGGAACAGCCCGCAGTCGATGGCGAAACGGGTGGTGCCGCACTCCATCACGAAGAACGACCCCGTCACCGTCCGTGCCGCGCCCAAGAACCTCAGCTTCATTCTTCCCCGCTCCCTTTCCTGGCGTCTTTCCGGCCCCGCCCGCAGCGGCATGGCGTGCCCACGCGAGCCCGTGTCCGCAAGGCCCCGGGCCGCCTTTCATTATACCGCAGATCGGCAGGCCCCAACAGGAGGCGGCCGCGGTTTGCCGACGCGCCCCCGTCACCGTGGCCGGAAACACACCGGGACCCGGCCGATGGTGGGCGGGGTCCCGGGGGGTGAGCACATGGAACAGGGAAGGCGGTCAGCGGCTTCCGGCACCGGCAGCACGGGCCTGCCCGGACCGGTGCCGCCTGACGAAGCGCTCGATGCGGTTGAGGGCCTCCTCGATGTTGTGGAGGCTCGCCGCGTAGCAGCAGCGAATGAAGCCCTCGCCGGAAGCGCCGAAGGCGTTGCCGGGCACCACCGCCACCTGTTCCTCCTCCAGCAGACGCTCGGCGAACTCCTCGCTGCTCAGGCCGGTCGCCTGCACGGAGGGGAAGACGTAGAAGGCCCCCCGTGGCTCGAAGCAGTCCAGCCCGATATCGCGCAGCCCCTTCACGATGATGCGACGGCGGTGGTCGTAGTCCTCGACCATACGGCGCATCTCCGGCTCGCCGTGCCGCAGGGCCTCGATGGCGGCCACCTGCCCCATGATGGGCGCGCACAGCATGGTGTACTGGTGGATCTTGTTCATGGCGTTGATGATATCGGGATGCCCGCAGGCGTACCCCACCCGCCACCCGGTCATGGCAAAGGCCTTGGAGAAGCCGTTGAGCAGCACCGTGCGCTCGAACATGCCGGGCAGGGTGGCGATGGAGGCGTGAGTGGCGCCGTAGGTGAGCTCGCTGTAGATCTCGTCCGAAATCACCATCAGGTCGCGGTCGACGATGATGTCCACCAGCTCCAGCAGGTCCTCCCGGGTCATGATGCCCCCGGTGGGGTTGTTGGGGAAGGGGAGGATGAGCACGCGGCTGCGCGGGGTGATCCTCGCCGCCAGCTCGTCGCGGGTGAGCCGGAACTCGTGGCGGGCGCTGGTGCGCAGGGGCACCGCCTTCCCGTAGGCCAGTTCGGTGCCGGGGGCGTACGAGACATAGGAGGGCTCGGGGATGAGGACCTCGTCGCCCGGATTGAGCAGCGCGCGCAGGGCCAGGTCCACCCCCTCGCTCACCCCCACCGTGACCATGATGGAGGTGGCCGGGTCGTAGTACAGTCCCAGGCGGCGCTGCAGGTAGGAGGAAATTTCCTGGCGCAGCTCGGGCATTCCCAGGTTCGAGGTGTACATGGTGTAGCCGCGCTCGAGCGCGTAGAAGCAGGCCTCGCGGATGTGCCAGGGGGTGACGAAGTCGGGCTCACCTACCCCCAGCGAGATGACCCCCTCCCGTTGTGCCACCAGGTCGAAGAACTTGCGGATGCCGGAGGGCGGGATGTGCTGTACCGTCTTGGAGATATACCGTTCCATCGAACTCACGGGCTCACCACCAGCCTGCGGTCCTCTTCCTTGTCCTCGAAGAGGAAGTTGTCCTGCTTGTAGCGCTTCAGCACGAAGTGGGTGACGGTGCTCTGCACCTGCTCCAGGGGCGCCAGCTTGTCAGAGATGAAGCGCGCCACGTCTTTCATGTCCTCGCAGTGAACCACCACCGAGAGGTCGTAGGTGCCGCTCATCAGGTACACGCAGCGGACCTCGGGGAAGCGCGAGATGCGCTCAGCGATGCGGTCGAAGCCCACTTCCCGCTCCGGGGTGACCTTGACGTCAATCATGGCGCTCACGCCGTCTTCGCCCCACTTCTCCCAGTTGATGACCGCGTTGTAGCCAAGGATAATCTTGTCCCGCTCCAGCCGCGCGATGGCCTGCCGCACCGCGTCCTCGCTGACCCCCAGCATGGTTGCCACCTGCGTGGGGCTGAGCGTGGCGTCTTTCTCGTACAGTTTCAACAGCTTGCGTTCCAGTTCCATGCAACCCACTCCTTCCCGGAAAAAACAAAACTCCCGTCCGTGCAAAGGGACGAGAGTATTTCCCGCGGTACCACCCTAGTTGGCCAAGAGCCCGCTCGCACCCCGTAACGTGGGGTCTCCGACCGGCTTACCCGCGACAGGGCGGTTTTACCGGCACTCCCGGGTGGCCTTCACCAGCAGCCTCGCACCGGCTCTCACCCCCGCCGGCTCTCTGGGGCTCCGCATGCTGGGTACTCTCCCGGTCATCGCGTTGGTCGTTATACACTTGTTGGATATAGCATATCCTAGCACTCGCCGGGGCCGGCGTCAAGCCGGAATTGGGGATCAGGCCCGGAGTGTCGGGGACTGGACGCGCGGTGCGGCCGGGATGGCGACCCCGGGGCAAGGCGGCACGCCATTTCTGCCGCCGCCGCGCGCGCGCTGGCCACGCTCTCCAGGATGGTCACCGGTCCGGTGCAGGCCCCCGCCGCCATGGCTGGTGCGCCAGAATCGGCCCGGGGCAGGAGGAAGCCGCGGGCGTCAGTGCCCAGCCCCAGCCAGCGGCCCAGTTCAGCGCCGCCGGCGGCGGGCGTCATGGCCGGACACAGCACCACCCAGTCGTAGGCCCGCGGACGGGGCTGGTCGCCTCCGGGACCGGCGCAGCGGATCTCCAGGCGCCCGTCAGCCAGGGGAAACACCCGGGAGGGCATGCCGCGCAGGTAGCGCAGCCCCTGGTTGCCGTCCCGGTACACGGGAGGGTAGGACTGGCGGTCCATGAAGTAGACGTCCGCCTGTGCCCCGCTGACAGCGGCCAGCAGCCGAGCCAGCTTGGGCACGTACAGGCAGCAGGCGCGCGAGCAGTAGGGGATGCCGGCGGCCGGGTCCCTCGAGCCGGCGCACTGGACGAACGCCACCTGTGCACCAGGCGCGAAGGCCTCCGGCGTGTCCTGCAGAATGGCCTCTGCCTCCAGGGCGGTAATCACCCCGGCCAGGTGCCCGTAGCCGAACTCGCCGCGCCGGGCGGGAAACACCGGCGTGAACCCCACGGTGACGATGACCCCCTGTGCCAGCACCTCTTCCTGGGAGTCCCCCTGGCGCAGCCGTACGCGAAAGCCCCCTTCGGCCCGCTCGGCCGACTGGACCTCGGTGTGCAGGCGCAGCCGGACCAGCGGACACTCCAGCACCTCGGCCAGCTTCTGGCCGGCCAGGCAGGCCCCGCAGGCCTGGCATTCCTCCTCCAGCGCCTTGCAGGAATAGGTGGCAGCCCGGCCACCGGCCCGGGCCGAGCGCTCCACCAGCAGCGATTCGATTCCATGCCGCGCCAGGGCCAGGGCTGCTTCCAGCCCCGCCACCCCCGCACCGATAACCACGATCACCGCTTTGCTCTCCTCACATGCTCGTTGTACCTGTTCCGGCAAGGTCAGCGCTTCCGTCACCGCCGGCACCCCCCGCAGGTGCGGGGCGGGCTGCCGGGCCTCAGTCCCTGTCGGTGGCCGGACGCGGGAAGAGGCCGGCCCGGGTAACGATGTCGGGCACCTTCTCCTCCCAGGCCACGGCCATGATGTGGATGCCCCGCACACCGGGGATCTCCCGGATTTCCTGGATCTGCTCCACTACCAGGGCGATAGCCTCCGCCTCCACGTCGCTGGCTCCCTCCAGCCGGGCCACCACGTCATCGCTCACCATCATGCCCGCCACGTTGTGCTGCATGTAGCGGGCCATGCGTGCCGACTTGATGGGCATCACTCCCGCCAGCACGGCTACCTTTTCGTGCAGCCCGGCATCGACCACCATCTGCATGAACTGGCGGAAGCGCGGGATGTCCAGCACGCACTGCGTCTGCACGAACTCGGCGCCCGCCGCCACCTTCTTGGCCAACCGCGCCACCCGGGCGGGGAACGGGTCGGCGAAGGGGTTCTCCACGCATCCGATGAAGAGTTCCGGCCGCACCTTCATCTCTTCCCCGCACAGGAAGCGTCCCTGGTCCCGCATGGCGCG
>JARYMO010000150.1 GCA_029907055.1 Syntrophomonadaceae bacterium
GTCTCTCCCCAGTCGCAGTGCATCCAGGTCATAGAGGCGGACGTCGCCTTTCACCACGCCGTTCAGGAACACCTGCCGGCCGGTGCCGACCAGGTGACGACCGATGACCCCGCTGGCGCCCAGCGTTTCGCCCGCCCACAGCAGGTCCCTGGACACGCCCGCGTTGCGTTCCAGGTACAGGCTGCTGGCGGCGCAGGCCACCGACCCCTCCACCTGGCCGCTGAGGTTGACCTGGCCCCCTGCCAGGCGCAGGTCACCCAGGACACGCCCGCCGAGCGAGGCGTCAGCCGCCAACCCCAGCAGGTCTCCCCTGATCTCGCCGGTCACCCGCAGGCTCTGCGCGGCCACGTAGAGATCTCCGTCCACCGTGCCGTCCACCGTCACGCTCTGGCCGACCAGCAACTGCGGGCCTTCCAGCGTCTGGCCGGACGCCACCGTCACCTGCTCGCTCCAGGAAGCCTGGGCCAGCGCCGGGCTGGCCGCCGCCACGACCGCCGTTATCACCAACAGGCTCAACAGCATCCCCTTGCGCGTCAAGCTCACCTCTCGTTCACCCCCGACCGCCGTGCGCATCTCCGCCGACCGACCCTTCAGCGCGTCACGCGCACGCGTTTGGCGATCTCCTTGACAATGGCGCGCACCTCTTCGTCGCGGAAGCTGCCCAGCTGCACGAAGACCGGACGGGGCCTCCCCTGTAGGCTGATTACCAGCTGGTAGGTGTCGCGCAGCGTCTTGCGGTCGGCATTGAGCTCCTGGCGCACCGACACCACCTGCTCCCAGGGAATCGCCAGCGGTCGCCCCGCCGTTTCCGCCTCTATCCCCTCCGGGCCCACGTACAGGCTACGGTAGTACGATACGCTGGCGGGAAAGAACAGCCTGCCCTCGCCGCGTGGCATGGAATACACCCCGCGGTCCTCCAGGGCCTGCCGCTGCCGCTGGTGCCGTCGCCAGAACACCATCGCCTGCACTGCCGCCAGCACCGCCAGCGCCGCGGCGCCCACCCACACCCACGTGGTACTCATTCCGGTGCGTCACCCCCTGATTCCGGGCAGCCCCCTCCTCAGCCGTCCCGTCCGCCCGCTTCCCCGCCGTCGCCTCCCGGATGCCTGCCCGCCACTCCGCCGGAGACGATGAAGGTCATCACCTCGCCGCTGGACATCTCCAGGGGGGTGACGCGGTCCCGCGCCACCAGCACCAGGTTGCCGGCGAAGTTGTACGACTGCGGGAGGTACACCGCCACCATCCCCGCACACTCGGGCGCCGCCGGCGCCTCGCCGGTCACGAACCCCAGCACCGCGACGCCCTCGTCTCCCGGCAGCCTGACCAGCACTGGCCGCGTGAAGCTCCGCCGCTCGCCCACGAATGCTCCCACCAGGTCTTTCACCGAGGAGTACAGGAGCCGCACCAGCGGCATGCGCTGGAAAAGGACGTCCACCAGCGCCAGCACCCTGCGGGTCAGGAAATTTGAGGCCAGGAAGCCCACCAGGGTAACCAGGGCGATGGTGAGCACCAACCCCACGCCGGGGATGGGGATGCCCAGCAACCGGTCAATCTTGACCAGCATCACCCAGAACACCCACAGCGTGATGGCCAGGGGGACCAGAAACAGCAGCCCCTCCAGGAACCAGGTCACCAGCCTGCGCACCGTATTCCCCCTTCATGCTTCCGCCCCGGCGGATGCCTACGGACCGTCCACCGGGATGACCGAGGGCGTCCTGCCTGCCATCCGCGCCGGCAGCTGTCCGATGGACCACCCCGGCGCGGTGGTTTCCGCGCAGTAGTACGCGGTGCCGCCGCTGCGGAAGCTGGTCCCCTCGAGGTCATCCCCTGCCAGCCCCAGCGCCATGTGACCGGGGAACACCAGCAAGGCCGGGCGCTCCCCCAATGCCTTCATCAACGATGCCGCCAGCAGTACCTTGTCCTCGCAGTCGCCTCCGTCCACCACCGTCTGCAGCGGGTACTGGGGGTATTCCCCTCCGGCCTCCAGCACGTAGGGGATGGCTCCCTGCACGAACGCCAGCACCGCCTGCCGTTCGTCCACCCCCGCCCCTGCTGCGGCCCCCCGGATGGACCAGGCCAACTCAGCCACCGTGGCGGCCCCCAGGTCTTCCTCCAGGTACGCGCGGTAATCGAGGGGACGCGGCAACTGCCCCAGCCGCTGGTAATCGAGGGTCGAGAAGGCTACCGTCACCCGGCAGGGCTGGCCCCCCGTCGTCCAGGCAAATTCGCGCGGGCGGGATTCCCGTTCCACCCCGGAGGCGCGGCTCGAGCTGCCGGACCTGTCCCATTGCGCGCTGTCCGGGGCTGAGAGAGACACGGTGCGCACACCGGCGTCCCAGCTCACGTCCATCCCCAGCGCGCGGGCCACGCCCGCCAGCGGCACCTGCACCCTTCCGGCCACCAGCTGCACCGGTGCCACCAGGGGCCACGGGTGCCCGTTCAGCAACACCGCCCGCGAGCCCACGGCCAGCACCATGACGCCCGCGCCGTGGCGCACGGTGACCGTTCGCCGCAGTCCGTCCCACGCCAGCTCGCCCGGTGTCACGCCCAGGGCAGCCGCGGCATCGCGCAGGGCCAGGTACACGGCTCCCTGCCGGACCACCGGTGCCTGTTCCAGCAGCGCGGGCTTCCCCGCCAGCAGGCAACGGGGACTGCCAACGGTGAACGAGGAGTTGGCGGCTGCCACTGCCGGCGGCGCGCCGCCGGCCATTACCGCCAGCGCCAGCACCAGGGCCACCAGCAGGCGCGCACCGCGCAGGCGGGCCCACCCCCTCCCTGCACCGCCTCCGCGGCCTGGCGCGGAGGCGGCCGGTTGCCGCGCCACCGCCGGCCGCCCTGCTGCCCGCCTACACGACAAAGGAACAGGCTGCACACCTGTCCCCCTCGTTGCCGATATGGTCGGAGCGACTGGATTTGAACCAGCGACCTCTACGTCCCCAACGTAGCGCTCTACCAAGCTGAGCCACGCCCCGATGTGGTTGCGATCGCGCCAGACGCCGGCCCGCTGCCGGTTGTTAACGCACTTCATATTGTACGCCGCCGCGCGGGCAGTGTCAAGGCAGCCCCCCGTCGGCCCGCTACCGACCCCGCTCATCGATGCCCCTCCGTTCCACCGGGTGGCGCCCCCGCCCGGCGGCGCACCCCGTCATGACGCGCGATGACGCGCATCGGCAAGTATTCGCGACTGCCTGCCCTCTTTCCTGCCCGGCCGGCGACTTTTCTGGGCGTCGGCCGCCGCCGTCTTCCGGTGTTCGGCCTCCCCCTTGACTTGGCGCCACGAAACGCTACCATAGAGGGTGGCAGCACAACTGCATACTCACGGACGCTAGGGGAGCCTCTGTCAGCGAGGCTGAGAGGCGGGCAGCAGCCCGCGACCCTCTGCACCTGATCTGGTTAGTACCAGCGTAGGGAAGCGCGAACAGGATGTGCGGGTGAACCCTCTTTTGGCTGGGTTCACCCTTTTGTGTCTGGGGAGAGGGGGATGCGGGTGAAAACCAGGCGCATCATCGACGCCAACCTCAATCGGGCGCGGGAGGGCGTTCGCGTCGCGGAGGACGTCCTGCGCTACGGCCTGGACTGCAGGCAGCTGTGGCTCCAGCTCAAGCAGGTGCGCCTGGCCCTGGGCCAGCTGCAGCGGGAGCTGGAATCCCGGTGCCAGCTGGTGGCAGCGCGCGACGTGGCCGGCGACGTGGGCGAGGGCCTGTCCCTGGCGCAGGAGGCCAGCCGCGTGGACCTGGGCTCGCTGGTGACCGCCAACCTGAAGCGTGCCCAGGAAGCGCTGCGGGTGCTGGAGGAAGTGACCAAGCTCACCGCCCCCGACGCCTCAGGCCGCTGCAAGGCCCTGCGCTACGACCTCTATCGCCTGGAGCAGGCGGCGGTGTTGGTGCTGCGCAACGCTGCAGGACATGACGCAGAGGAGGAATGACAACATGATTGAAGAAGTGGCCCGCAACCTGGAGGAGGTCCGACTCCGCTCGCCGCTGGTGCACCACCTGACCAACTACGTGACGGTCACCGATTGCGCCAACATCACCCTGCAGCTGGGGGCGCTGCCGGTGATGGCCGACTCGCCCCACGAGGTGGAGGAGATGGTGGCACTCTCCTCGGCGCTGGTACTGAACATCGGCACCATCTCCCGTCCCCTGCTGGACGCAATGCTCCTCGCCGGGCGCAGGGCCAACCAGCTGGGTATCCCGGTGGTGCTGGACCCGGTGGGCGCTGGGGCAACCCGCCTGCGCACCGACGGTTCGCGCGAGCTGCTGGAGGCCATCCGCTTCGCGGTGGTCAAGGGCAACTCCTCCGAGATCGGCGCGCTGGCCGGCCTCAAGTCCCACACCCGGGGGGTGGAGGCTGGCAGCGTGGAGGGAGATCTGGCGGCTGCCTGCCGCTCCCTGGCCGCGGCGCACCACACGGTGGTGGTGGTCAGCGGGGCGCGGGACCTGGTGGTGGACGCGGACCGCACGGTGGCCGTCGACAACGGCCATCCGCTGATGGGCAGGGTTACCGGCACCGGGTGCATGTTGGC
>JARYMO010000151.1 GCA_029907055.1 Syntrophomonadaceae bacterium
CGTGAACCTCAACGGGCAGGCCTTCGGCGCCGGGAGCGTGGTGGCCGCCATCGCCATGATGCACGACCGGTCGAACGGGTTGGGGGGAGGGTTCGCCGCCTACGGAATCTACCCGCAGATGGCAGACTGCTACGCGTTCCACCTCTTCTACCAGTCGGGCGAGGCCAAGGAACAGGTAGAGCGCTACCTGCGGGCGCACTACCAGGTACGGGACGACGGGCCGCTGCCGACCCGCCCGGTGAGAGCAATCTCCGACAGCCCCGTCATCTGGCGCTACTTCCTGGTCCCTGAGCCGTCGCGCCTGGAAGGCAGCGGCCTGGGGGAAGAAGAGTACGTGGTGAAGAGCGTGATGAGCATTAACCGGGAGATGCCTGGGGCGTTCGTGGCCTCAGGGGGCAAGAACATGGGTGCCTTCAAGGCGGTCGGCTACCCGGAAGACGTGGCCGAGTTCTACCGCCTGGAGGACTACCAGGCCCACCTGTGGACAGCGCACGGGCGTTTCCCCACCAACACCCCCGGGTGGTGGGGAGGGGCGCACCCCTTCACCTTGCTGGACTGGTCGGTGGTGCACAATGGCGAGATTTCTTCCTACGGCACCAACCGCCGCTACCTGGAGATGCACGGCTACTACTGCGGGCTGCAGACCGATACCGAGGCCATCACCTACCTTTTCGACCTGCTGGTGAGGCGGCACGGTCTTCCCCTGGAAGTGGCCCTGCGGGTGATGGCGGCCCCCTTCTGGGAGGAGATCGCCCGCATGGAGCCGGAGGAGCAAGCACTGTGGAAGACCCTGCGCTCGGTGTATGGGCCGGCCATGCTCAACGGCCCCTTCTCCATCATCGTCGGGTGCCGGCAGGGCATGATCGCCCTCAACGACCGCATCAAGTTGCGGCCCCTGGTGGCGGCCAGTCACGGGGACTTCGTGTACGTGGCCAGCGAGGAATCGGCCATCAGGGCGGTGTGCCCGGCACCGCAGCGGGTATGGACCCCGCGGGGGGGAGAGCCGGTATTCGGACTGTTGCGGGACAACGGCGACGCAACCAGGGGTTGCCCGCCGGTGGCACGGGCCGGCTGAGGAGGTGATACCGGTGGCGCTGAGCATGAGGGTGCCCTCCTACCAGGTGCACCGCAACCCACAACGCTGCATCGACTGCCAGGTGTGCGTCCGCCAGTGCACGTACGGCGTGCATGCCTGGGACGAGGACTTCCAGGCCGTGGTGGCCGACGATGCCAAGTGCGTCAACTGCCACCGGTGTGTCGTCTTCTGTCCCACCGGGGCCCTGGCGGTGACCCCGGCCCCGCACACCTTTGTCCCCAACGCCAACTGGAGGAGCGACGACCTGCGCGAGGTGTACCTGCAGGCCGAGACGGGCGGCACCCTGCTGGTGGGGATGGGCAACGACCGCCCCTACAAGATCTTCTGGGACCACCTGCTGCTGAATGCCAGCCAGGTGACCAACCCCTCCATCGACCCCCTGCGGGAGCCGGTGGAGGTGAAGACGCTGCTGGGCAGGAAGCCTGACGCCCTGCACCTCAGCGGCGGGGGCCTGCAGGAACCGCTGCCGCCCGAACTGGAGCTGGAGGTGCCTATCATGTTCAGCGCCATGTCCTTCGGGTCGGTCAGCCTCAACACCCAGAAATCGCTGGCCAGGGCGGCGGTGGAGGAAGGCACCTACTGGAACTGCGGCGAGGGGGGGCTGCACCCGGATGTGCTGCCGTACGCGCACCGGGCCATCGTGCAGGTGGCGTCCGGGCGTTTCGGGGTCAGCGTCGACTACCTCAACGCGGGGGCGGCGGTGGAAATCAAGATCGGCCAGGGGGCCAAGCCCGGCATTGGCGGGCACCTCCCCGGGGAGAAGGTGGGAGACGAGGTCAGCCGCACGCGCATGATCCCCCTGGGCAGCGACGCCATCTCGCCGGCGCCGCACCACGACATCTATTCCATCGAGGACCTGCGCCAGCTCATCAACTCGCTCAAGGAGGCCACCCAGCACCGCAAGCCGGTGGGGGTGAAGATCGCCGCGGTGCACAACGTGGCCGCCATTGCCTCCGGAAGCGTGCGGGCCGGGGCTGATTTCCTGGTCATCGACGGCTTCCGCGGCGGCACCGGGGCCGCCCCCCTGCGCATCCGCGACAACGTGGGCATTCCCATCGAACTGGCGCTGGCGGCGGTGGACTCGCGACTGCGGGAAGAGGGCATCCGCAACCACGCCTCCCTGGTGGTGTCCGGAGGCATCCGCAACAGCGCGGACGTCATCAAGGCCATTGCCCTGGGGGCGGACGCGGTGAACATTGCGACCGCGGCGCTCATCGCCCTCGGCTGCCACATGTGCCAGATGTGCTACCGGGGCAGGTGCACCTGGGGCATCGCCACCACCGATGCCGCCCTCACCAAGCGGGTGAACCCGGACATCGGGGCGCGGCGGGCCGCCAACCTCTTGCGGGCCTGGAAACACGAAATCAAGGAGATGCTCGGTGGAATGGGCATCAACGCCATCGAGAGCCTGCGTGGCAACCGCCTGGCGCTGCGCGGCATCGGTCTCAGCGAGCGCGAGTTGCGCATCCTGGGCGTGAGCGCGGCCGGTGAGTAGAGGGGGTGGCGGTATGAGCAGCAAACGCGTGGTATGGAATGAGGAAGCCTGCATCGGGTGCCGCCTGTGCCAGGTGCACTGCGTGACTGCCCATTCGCGTTTCCCCGGAGATGTCCTCAAGGCCTTCAAGCTGGACCCGCAGCGGCCGGTGCCCCGGCTGGTGGTGGAAGAAACCGGTCCCCTGTCCTTCGCGCTGTCCTGCCGGCAGTGCGAGGAACCCGAGTGCGTGAAGTCCTGCCTCACTGGAGCCCTTGGCATTGACCGGCAGACGGGGACCGTGAAGGTAGAGGAAGCGAGGTGCATCGGGTGCTGGACCTGCGTGGTGGCCTGCCCCTACGGGGCCATCCGGGCCGGCGCCGGTGACCACCCAGTGGCGAGCAAGTGCGACCTGTGTGGGGAAACCAGATCGGTGCCGGCCTGCGTGGAATTCTGTCCCAACGAAGCCCTGCGGGTCGAGGAACGGGGGGTGTAGGGGATGCGGTACGTCATCATCGGGAACTCGACCGCCGCCATCGCGGCCGTGGAAGGCATCCGCCGGGTGGATGCCCAGGGAGCGATTACCCTGGTGGCGGACGAGGCCTACCCCACCTACTCGCGACCGCTCATCTCCTACTACCTGGAGGGCAGGGTGGCGGAGGAGGACATGGGGTACCGCCCCCCGGACTTCTACGCCCGCCAGGGGGTGCAGGTGCGCCTGGGGGTGCGGGCTGCGCGGGTGGAGGCCTCGTCGCGCCGGGTGGTGCTGGAAGACGGGGACGAGCTGGAATACGACCGGCTCCTCATCGCCACCGGGTCGCGCCCCTTGGCCTTGCCCGTCCCGGGCCTCGAGCGGCCGGGAGTCTTCTATTTCAACCGCTTCGACGACGTGCGCGCGCTGGCGCGCGTGGCCGCTCCGCGCAGGAAGGCAGCAGTGGTGGGCGCGGGCCTGACCGGGGTCAAGGCCGCCGAGGCGCTGGCGCGGGTGGGAGTGCACGTGACCCTGGTGGACCTGGCCCCCTACCCCCTGAGCGCGGTGCTGGACCCGGCCGGGGGGGAGATGGTGCGGCGCCGGCTGGAAACGGCAGGCATCACCCTGCGCATGGGGTGCGCGCTGGAGGAGTTCGTGGGGGACAGCCGCACCGCGCAGGTCTTCCCCGGCGAGTGGCAGGACCTGAAGGAAAAGTACCGGCGTTGCCTGGTCGGGCAGCACCGGCTGACCGGGGTGCGTCTGCAGGACGGCTCTTCCCTGCAGGTGGACTTCGCGGTGGTGGCGGCGGGCGTGGTGCCCAACGTGGAAGTGGCGGAAGGGACCGGGGTTGAAATTCACCGGGGCATCCTGGTCAACGAACGCATGGAGACCAGCGTGGAAGGCATCTATGCCGCCGGGGACGTGGCCGAGGGCTGGGACCTGGTGAGGAAGGAACGGCGCGTCATCGCCACCCTGCCCAATGCCTACCGGCAGGGGGAAATCGCCGGCGTGAACATGGCGGGCGGCAACCTGGCCTTCGCGGGAGGGGTGGCGATGAACTCGGTCAACGTGTGTGGCCTGCACGTTGCCAGCGCGGGCCTCAGCAACGCGGAGGGGCCGGAGCTGGAAGTAATGGTCGCGGGCGATCCGCCCCGCTGGCGCTACCGGCGCATCACGCTGCGCGAGGGGAGACTGGCGGGGTTCGCCTGCATCGGCAACGTGGGGAGGGCGGGGATTCTCACTGCGCTCATCAGGGCCGAAGTGGACGTGCGTCCGTTTCAGCTCCGGTTGTTGGACGAGGGCTTCGGCCTGGCGGACCTGCCAGAGCCGGTACGCCGGAAATGGGACTGGGAGAGAGGTGAACGGTCATGGGCGTCACGCTGAAGGCAGCCGGCAAGGAATTCCGGCAACTGAACCGCGAGGTGCGCGCGGCCTATGACGCCGGGGCGCGGGAGGTGATCGTGGAGGAGGTCAAC
>JARYMO010000152.1 GCA_029907055.1 Syntrophomonadaceae bacterium
CATCCAGGGGGTCGACCTGCTGGTGGTGCGGGAGTTGACCGGGGGGCTGTACTTCGGGGAGAAGCGGAGGGAGAAGACCGACGGCGGTGAGCGGGCGGTGGACACGCTGGTCTACTCCAGCTTCGAGGTGGAGCGCATCGCGCGCCTGGCCTGCGAGGCGGCCCGCAAGCGGCGCCGGCACCTCACCTCGGTGGACAAGGCCAACGTGCTGGAGAGCTCGCGGCTGTGGCGCGAGGTGGTGACCCGGGTGGCGGCCGAGTTCCCGGACGTCCACCTCGAGCACATGTACGTCGACAACTGCGCCATGCAGCTGGTGCGCAACCCCCGCCAGTTCGACGTCATCGTTACCGAAAACATGTTCGGCGACATCCTCACCGACGAGGCCTCCATGCTCACCGGCTCGCTGGGCATGCTGCCCTCGGCCTCCCTGGGGGGCAGGGTGGGGCTGTACGAGCCTTCGCACGGGTCGGCGCCGGACATTGCCGGCCAGGGCAAGGCCAACCCGCTGGCCACCATCCTTTCGGCGGCCATGATGCTGCGCTACTCGTTCGGCATGGAAGCGGAGGCGCAGGCGGTGGAGGGCGCGGTGCGCCAGGTGCTGGCCGAGGGCTACCGCACCGCCGACCTGCAGGGAGCAGGAGGCGAGCTGGTGGGCACTGCCGCCATGGGAGACCTGGTGGCGGCCCGGGTAGAGGAGGGGAACGGGAGTTGGGGATAAGAAACTAGACGTACTCATCTACGACACCACCCTGCGGGACGGCTCGCAGGGCGAGGGGATGGCCTTCTCGGTGGAGGACAAGCTGAAGATCGCCGCCAAGCTCGACTACCTGGGCGTCTCCTACATCGAGGGCGGCTGGCCGGGCAGCAACCCCAAGGACCTGGAGTTCTTCCAGCGCGTGCGGGCACTGGGGCTGCAGCGGGCGCGGGTAGCGGCCTTCGGCAGCACCCGCCGCCCCTCCACCAGCGTGCGCCAGGACGGCAACCTGCAGGCGCTGCTGGAGGCCGGCACCGAGGTAGTCACCATCTTCGGCAAGGCCTGGGATTTCCACGTGCTGCGCGCACTGGAGACCACGCTGGAGGAGAACCTGGCCATGATCCGGGACACCGTGGCCTACCTCAAGGACCTGGGGCTGGAGGTGGTGTTCGATGCCGAGCACTTCTTCGACGGCTACCGCCACAACCCCGACTACGCCCTGCGGGTGCTGGGGGAAGCCAGCGAGGCCGGTGCCGACTGGCTGGTGCTGTGTGACACCAATGGCGGCACCCTGCCCTGGGAACTGGAGCAGATGGTGAGCGAAGTGCAGCGGGAGTACGATGTCCCCCTGGGCATCCACGCCCACAACGACGGCGCCTGCGGGGTGGCCAACTCGCTGGCCGCGGTGCGGCTGGGTGCGCGCCAGGTGCACGGCACCATCAACGGGTACGGGGAGCGGTGCGGCAATGCCGACCTCACCGCCGTCATCCCCAACCTGGAGCTGAAGATGAAGCGCCGCTGCCTGCCGGAAGGGCACCTGGTGCGCCTGACCGAGGTCTCCCACTACGTGAGCGAGGTCGCCAACATGCCGCGCCACAACAACCAGCCCTTCGTCGGCTACGGGGCGTTCGCCCACAAGGGCGGGGTGCACGTGAGCGCGCTGCTCAAGGACTCCCTCACCTACGAGCACATCAACCCCGAGGCGGTGGGCAACCGCCGCCGGGTGCTGGTGTCCGAGCTGTCAGGACTGTCCAACCTGCTGTACAAGGCCCGGGAATTGAACCTGGACATCAACGCCTACGATGCCGAGACCCGCAAGGTCATCAAGCAGATCAAGGAGCTGGAGAACCAGGGCTTCCAGTTCGAGGGCGCGGACGCCTCGCTGGAGCTCCTGTTGCGCCGTGCCTTCGGGCAGTACCGGGACTTCTTCCAGCTGGAGAACCTGAAGATCCTCATCGAGAAGCAGGAGACGGGCGGCATCGGCGCCGAGGCGGTCATCAAACTGAGGGTCAACGACGAGACGGTGCACACCGCCGCCGAGGGCGACGGCCCCGTCAACGCCCTCGACAACGCCCTGCGCAAGGCCCTGACCGAGTTCTACCCCTTCATCAGCGACATGCACCTGACCGACTACAAGGTGCGCGTGCTGGACGGGGCCGAGGGCACCGCGGCCAAGGTGCGGGTGCTCATCGAGTCCGCCGACCAGAAGGAGACCTGGAGCACGGTGGGGGTTTCGGAGAACATTATCGAGGCCAGTTGGCAGGCGCTGGTGGACAGCCTCAACTACATGCTGATGAAGCGCAGCCTGCAGCAGTCCTGACCGTCGGACCGCAAGCCATGCGTGACGGCACTCTGGAAGGAGTGCCGTTTCTCGTGCTGGCGGGAGGAGAAGGGCCCGGCGTGCCGAAATGCATACCAGGAAGGCTGCCGTGAACCGGGGGTGAGCGGCATCGCCGCTGGGGCGGAAGGGGTGAGGGCATGCAGGAGCGCCTGAGGGTCCGGCGGATGGCGCTGGGGAGCAAGATCACGCTGCTGATGGTGGGGGTGAGCCTGCTGTCGGCGCTGGCGGTCGGGGGCATCTCCTACGCCATGATGGCCAACGCACAGATGAGGCAGGTCAAGGCCAGCCTGGTGTCGCTGGCCCAGGCCGGGGCGCTGCTGGTGGACGGAGACGCCCACGCCCGGCTGCGCCCGGGGGACGAGGACAGCCAGGTGTACCGGGCCACCCGCGCCAGGCTGCGCGACTTCCAGCGGCGCGCCGGGGTGGCGTGCGCCTACACCCTGGCCCCGGGGGGGCGGGCGGGGAGCCGCTTCGTGGTGGATGCCGCCGAGGCCGACGCAGCCCCCATCGGCTACGAGTACCAGGTGTTGCCGGCCATGGCCACTGCCTTCGCGGGCACGGCCTGTACCGATGCCGAGCCGTTGACCGACGAGTGGGGGACCTTCCTCTCCGGGTACGCCCCGGTGAAGGACTCCACCGGGCGGGTGGTGGCCATCCTGGGAGTCGACATGGACGTTTCCACGCTGCAGGCCATGCAGCGGGACCTGCTGGCCAGGAGCGCCGCTGCCAGCCTGGTGGGCATGCTGGCGGCGCTGCTGCTGGGCTACGTCTTCGCCCGCCGGGTGCGCGGCCCCCTGGAGGAAGTGGTGCTGCGGCTGCGCCAGATGGCAGAGAACAGTGGAGACCTGACCCAGACCCTGGACATCTCCACCGGCGACGAGCTGGAGGAACTGGGGCAGGCCGTCAACGCGCTGATGCGCAACCTGCAGGAGCTGGTGGAGCGGGTGCGCCAGCTGTCCTCGCAGGTGCGGCACGCCACCGGCGAGATCCGGCAGCAGGTGGAAGAGTCGGTGGCGGCGGGGCGCGCCACCGAGCAATCGGCGGCCACCATCTCCCAGGTGTGCGTGCAGCAGGGGCAGGGCATCCAGCGCAGCGTGGAGGCCATCCAGGCCCTGTCGGCCTCCATCCACCAGGTGGCTGACTGCGCGCGGGCCACGGCGGCCAGTGCCGACGATGCCCGTGCTGCCTGCCAGCAAGGGAAAATGGCCCTCGCTGACCTGCAGCGCAGCGGCGACCGCAGCCGCCAGGTCAGCGCCGCCCTGGGCGCCAACGTGGCGGGGCTGAACGAACAGTCGCTGCGCATCGGGGACATCATCGACCTCATCACCGACATTGCCGGCCAGACCAACCTGCTGGCGCTCAACGCGGCCATCGAGGCGGCGCGCGCCGGCGAGCAGGGGCGGGGGTTCGCGGTGGTCGCGGAGGAGGTGCGCCAGCTGGCTGACCAGTCAGCGCGGGCGGCGGAAGACGTGGCCGGCCTCATCCGCTCCATGCAGCGGGAGACCGCCCGCATGACCCAGGCCACCGCGGACCTGGAAGCCAGCGCGGAGGAACAGGCCCGCGCGGTGTCGGGGACGGAAGCCGCCATGGCAAGCATGACCGGCGCGCTGGAAGCCATCGCCCGGCTGGGCGGGCAGATCCGGTCCGCCCTGGCGGCCATGGAGGAGCGGCAGGCCGAGGCGCAGCAGACCATCGAGGGCCTGGGCGCGCCCACGCGGCAGCTGGAGCACTCCACCCTCGAGATATCGGCGCTGACCAGGGACGTCACCGTCGCCCAGGAGAAGATTGACCGGCAGGTGCGCGGCCTGGAGGAACTCTCGCAGCGGCTGCATGACCTGGTGGGAAGCCTGCGCACGCGGGCTACGGACCCGCAGGGCCCACCAGCGGAGGCAGTGTCGGCATCGCAGGGAGAGGCGCCGCCGGCACTGGCCTGAGGCGGCGCCGGCTGGCGCCGGCGGCGGGGTCAGCAGCGAAGCAAGGACAGGAGGGAGTGCGTGGGCGGGCTGGGTGAGGCAGTGGGGGTGCTGGGGGCGGAGACCATGGCCAGGGCCATCCGCAACGCCGCACTGCACGCGGAGTCGGTGCCCGGCATCCCCGCCCGCAGGGACCTGGTATAGAGGGGGCCGGTCATGGACGTTTTCGAGGCGATACGGAAACGGCACAGCGTGCGGGCCTTCGACGCCGCC
>JARYMO010000153.1 GCA_029907055.1 Syntrophomonadaceae bacterium
CGGGGGCCGCGGTGGGCAGGGAGCGGCCATGGAGCGAGCAAGGGAGTGAGTCCGAGCGTTGCCCGGCCCGCTGGGGCGGCCCCGCGGCCGGGCGGAGCGCGGGAGGTACGAGGGGAGGGCAAAGGTGCTGAGACTGGCCATCTTTGATTTCGACGGCACCCTGTCGGCGCGCGACACCCTGCCCCTGGTGGGCCGGGAGTGGCTGCGCCAGGGGAGGTCCCGCGCCCGCTACGCGGCGGTGTACCTGCGCATCATCCCCTGGGTGGCGGCCCAGCGGGCGGGGGTGCTCTCCCGCGAGCGGATGAAAGAAGCGGCAGTTACCCGCTTCCACTCCATGTTCGCGGGCATGACCGCCGGTGACATCGACGACTTCTTCCGCCGGGCCTGGGGCGAGCTGCGCCTGCGGCTGGTGGCCCCGGTGGCGGCCGAGGTGGCCCGGGCGCGGGACGCCGGCTTCCACCTGGTCCTGCTCTCCGGCGCCTACCAGCAGCTGCTGGAGCGGGCAGGGGAAGAACTGGGATTCGACACGGTGCTGGGGGTCAGGCTGCACGGGGCGGACGAAGGAGCGGCGGGGCCGGCCACCCCGCCCTGCATCGACGGGGCGCGCAAGCTGGTGCTGCTGAGACAGCGGTTCCCGGAGGGGGTGGACTGGGCAGCCAGCACCGCCTACGCGGACAGCTGGGACGACCTGCCGCTGTTGCAGGCGGTGGGGCTGCCGGTGGCGGTCAACCCGGAGCCGCGCCTGCGGGCGCACGCCCAGCGGGAGGGATGGCGAGTGCTGGATGCGTGCTGACGCGGTGATCTGACAGTACGCTGCAGTCTGCTCGTGGTATGATGGAAGCAAAGGAGAGGGAGCGTCCTGGGGACGCGGTCCGGGGGCATTGCCGCCCGACCGCAGGGGAAGGGGGAGAGGCGCGTGCTGAAGGAGTTCAAGGAGTTCGCCCTGAGGGGCAGCCTGCTGGACATGGCCATCGGTATCATCCTGGGGGCGGCCTTCGGGAGCGTGGTGACCTCGCTGGTCAACGATATCCTGATGCCGCCGCTGGGACTGCTGCTGGGGCGGGTCAACTTCTCCAACCTCTTCATCAACCTGTCCGGCGGGGAGTACGCCTCGCTGGCCGAGGCCCAGGCGGCAGGGGCGGCCACCATCAACTACGGGGTGTTCATCAACAGCGTCATCAACTTCCTGCTGGTGGCCTTCGCGGTCTTCCTGCTCATCAAGCAGGTCAACCGCCTGCGCCGCGCCGAGGCGCCCCCGCCACCGACCACCAAGGAGTGCCCCTTCTGCTGTTCGGCTATCCCGCTCGCAGCCACCCGCTGCCCGGCCTGCACCTCGGAGCTGGGCGGCCGGTAGCACGAAGGAGGGACGCACATGGAGGCCAAGACCTCGTCGGCATCCGCGGTGACCATGGCCCAGGTGGTGCTCCCTACCCACGCCAACGCCGCCGGCAACATGCACGGCGGCGAGGTGATGAAGATGATGGACTCCGCCGCCGGGGTGGTGGCCATGCGCCACTCGCTGTGCAACGTGGTCACCGCCAGCGTGGACCAGCTGGTGTTCAAGGAGCCCATCTTCGTGGGGGACCTGGTGCTGTGCCACGCGGAACTCATCTACGTGGGGCGCAGCTCCATGGAGGTCTTCGTCCGCGTCGACGTGGAGAACCTGGTGCGGGGGGAGACCCGGCGGGCGCTGGAAGGCTACTTCGTCATGGTGGCGCTGGACCGCAATGGCCGCCCCACCTCGGTGCCGCCGCTGAAGCTGGAGAACGAGGAACAGGAGCGGCTCTTCACCGAGGCGCGCGAGCGCCTGGCCAACCTCAAGAAGCGCAAGGGACCGTCGCACCGCTAGCGGCGGGCAGGCCAATGAAACCCGTTGCAGGCCAGTCAGAGGGAGTGAACGAAGGGGGTGCCGGCATGGAGCGCGGAACCCCCTTCGCGGTGATTCCCCCTGTCCGGTGGCCGGATGTGCTCAGTCCCTGGTCTTCAGCACCTCCACCAGGTCCAGGCGGGCGATGCCGCGCACGGCAGCGCGGAAGGCAGTGGCGGCGAACAGCACCCCGCCGGCGGCGGCGGCGAGGTAGGTCAGCGGGCAGATGACGATCTGAAAGGTGTAGGTGGCGAAGAGGCCCGAGCGGGTGGCAGACTGTGCGTAGGCCTGGGCCAGCCCGGCGCCGAAGGGCAGGCCGAGGGTGATGCCCGCCACCGCCTGCATGAGGTGCTCCCTGGCCAGCAGCGAGGAGACCTCCCCCACCGTGAACCCCATCACTCGCAGGGCGGGCAGCTCGCGCGTGCGCTCGCTGAAGGTGATGAGCGAGGCGTTGTAGACCATGGCGAAGCCCGGTGTCTGGGCCACCCCGGGCAGGGCGCGGACCCTGCGCACCACGCTCTCCGGCGCCGTGATGACGTGGAAGTAGCAGTCGGCGAAGGCGTATTCCCGGTAGTAGGCGGTGATGGAGCGCTCCACGTTGTTGGACACGCTGCTCATCGCCACGTACATGATGACCCCCACCATGACCACCGAGGCCACCGCCAGGAACTGGCCGCCGGTGGTCTTCACGGTGCGCCAGAGCTTGCGGGTCAGCACGCTCATGGCTGTGAGCCGGCTGTCCTGACCCGGGCGTTGTCCTTAAGGTCAAGGCTGGCATCCCGCACGATGGTCTCCCCGGCCTTGAGCCCGCCGGTGATCTCCACCCGGTTGCCGTCGCTGATGCCGGTGGTCACGGTGACGAAGTGCACCCGGCCGTTCGCCACCACCAGCACCTGCTGGGTGCCGTCCTGCAGGCTGCGCACGGATTCGATGGGGACTACCAGAACGTTCTCGTGGCGCGCGGTTTCGATGGCCACACGCACCTCGTAACCCGGCTTCAGCACCCCGCTATCGGCCAGCGAGATGATGACCGGCACCCGGCGCTGCACCACCCCCAGGGCCGAGGTCTTCTCCTCCGCCTGCGGGTAGATCTCCCGCACCCGTCCCTCCAGCACGGCGGAGCCCAGGACCGGAGCGGTGACCGTAACCGGCTGTCCCACCGCCACGTCGGCCAGGTCGTCACTCAGGATGTCAGCCTTGATTTCCAGTGCCTTGCCGGCGGCCAGTGTCAGCAGCGGCGCCCCGGGCTGCAGCACCTGCTCGCGCTCCACCGGCAGGCTGAGGACTGTGCCGTCCGCCGGGCTGGTGATGGTCAACTGCTGCTGCTTGGCCTGCAGGTCCGCCAGGGTCTGCTCCAGGCCGCGTACCCGGATCTGCAGGGCCTGCAGCGCGGACTGGCGCTCGGCCAGCGCCTGCCGGCCCTGGTCGACGGCCGTCTGCGCCTGGTCGTAGTCGGCCTGGGAGGCCGCTTCGGCGTCCCGCAAGCGGGCCAGCCGTTCCAGCGTGCGCTGGGCGTCGGCCAGCTGCAGTGCGGCGGCCTGCACCGCGGCTTCCGCTCCCGGCAGGGAGGCCGCGGCCTGGGCCAGGGCCGCGCGCGTATCGCTCACCTGTGCCGCCAGGTCCAGGTTCTCCATCACCACCAGTGTCTGCCCCCTGCGCACCTGCTGGCCCACGGACACCTCCACCCGCAGGACGCGCCCGGGCTGGCGGGCGTGCAACTGCAGGTCGGAGGCTGGCTGCACGTAGCCGGTATCTTCCACCGTGCGGGTGATGGTGGCCGCAGCCACCTTCGCCGTCTCCACCTGGGTGCCGCTGTTGGCCGCCATCCAGGCGGCGTAGCCCCCCAGCAGCGCCAGGCCCAGCAGCAGGTACACGATCGTCCGCCTCTTCACTGCCACCATCTCCTTAATCCCGAGTCTTGAGCACTTCCACCAGGTCCAGGGTCCGCAGCTGGCGCACCGACAGGCGGAAGGCAGCCACCGTGAAGACCACCGCGCCCATCGACGCCAACAGGTAGGTGAGGGGGTAGATGACGATCTCGAAGGTGTAGGCGCCGTACTGCTCCGAGGCCATCATGGCGTCGATGTAGGCGTGGGCCAGCCACCAGCCGAAGGGCAGGCCGGCGGCGATGCCGAGGATGCCCTGCAGCACGGTCTCGCGGGAGAGCAGCCCGGTCACCTCGCGCAGGCGGTACCCCATCACCCGCAGCGCCGCCAGTTCCCGCCGGCGCTCGGCGAAGGTGATGACCCCCGCGTTGTAGACGATGGCGAAGCCCAGTACGCAGGCGAAGCCGGCGAAGATGGCGATGAAGGCGTACATGTAGCCCATCTGCCCGGTGAGGCCGGACAGGGCCTTCTCGCGGCCAATGACCGATGAAACGCCAGTCATCTCACCCAGCGCGCGTTCCACTGCGTGCGCCTGCTGCGGCCGTACCCGTAGCAGCGCGCCGCTGACGGCGTGGCTTTCCTGCAGCACCCGGTTGGCGTTCTCCAGCGAGAGGTAGGAGACCCCGCCCACGAACTGCTCGTGGGTGGCGACGACGGTGAGCTCGGTGCGGCGAG
>JARYMO010000154.1 GCA_029907055.1 Syntrophomonadaceae bacterium
CAGTACAACGTCTGGGTCACCGGCAACACCGTCATCGACGCCCTCTACCAGACGGTGGACCCGGACTACGTGTTCCGCGGGGAGCTGGCGCAGCTGGACTTCTCGCGCCGCCTGCTGCTGGTCACCACCCACCGCCGCGAGAACTGGGGTGACCGCATGCGCGACATCTACCTGGCCTTCTGCGACATCCTGGACGAGTTCCCGGACGTGGAGCTGGTCTTCCCGGTGCACAAAAACCCGGTGGTGCGGCGCTCGGTGCAGGAGGTGCTGGAGGGCCGGGAGCGCGTGCACCTCGTCGAGCCGCTGGACTACGAGCCCTTCGCCAACCTGATGAGCCGCTGCCACCTGGTGCTCACCGACTCCGGCGGGCTGCAGGAGGAGGCACCCGCGCTGGGCAAGCCGGTGCTGGTGCTGCGCGACACCACCGAGCGCCCGGAGGCGGTGCAGGCCGGCACCGTGAAGCTGGTGGGCACCTCCCGCCAGGCCATCGCCGCCGAGGCCCGGCGCCTGCTGGGCGACGAGGAGGCTTACCAGCGCATGGCGCGGGCGGTCAACCCGTACGGGGACGGCAAGGCGGCCCCGCGCATCGCCCGCGTGGTGCGCGACTACCTCCACACCCGCTTCTCTTGAACCCCGTGAAACAAAAAGAGCGTCCCCTTGTTCCAGGGGACGCTCTTTTCTTGTGGGAGCATCAACGGCCGGCGGTGAGGCGCACGGTCTGGGTGGCGGGCAGCCAGTCGACGGTGTAACCGAACTGCTCGGCCACCCACCGCACCGGCAGCATGGTACGGCCGGCGGTGATCTCCGGGGCCACGTCCATGGTCACCGTGCGCGGGCTGCCGCTGCCGTCACGCACCGCCAGCACAGGGCTGCCGATGCGCAGGGTGAGCTGGCGGGTGCCCTTGCGCAGCACCACCGTGCGGGTGGCGGGGTCCCAAGAGACGTCGGCGTCCTGCACCCCGCAGGCGTAGGCCACGAAGCGCACCGGAAGGAAGGTGCGGCCGCGCGAGATGTAGGGGGCGACGTCCATGTTGAAGGTCTCGCTGTCCACCCGGTAGTACTTGCGGCCGATGTAGAACTCGGCGCTGTGGCCGCCGGCCGGCACCCCGCCGCTGCGGATGGTGACCGCCCCGTCGGAGACGTCCTCGGCGGTGTTGACGCCGTCGCTGGCTATCACCTTGAACCAGTAGGTGCCGGGCGGCACGGTGCCGGCGTCGAAGGAGAACTCGTTCCCTTCCAGGTCCATCTCCAGCGGCAGCCAGGTGCTGCGGTCGGCGCTGATGGCCAGGCTGAAGGTGAGGGCGTCGCCGTCGGCATCGCTGGCCTCCCAGGTGATGCCGTAGTTGCCCGCCGACTGCCAGATCTCACCGCCGCGCGGCGAGGTCATGCGCACCTGCGGGGCGTGGGCGCTGACCTCGCGCGAGGCCAGCACGCGCCCGGCGGCGGTGCGCAGCTGGATGGTGCGGGCGCGGTCGCTCCAGGGCACGGTGACCACCAGCGGCACCTGGTCCACCGCCACCGTCCCGCCGGGATCCAGGTACTTCTGGAACTTGACCTCCAGCCTGGTCTGGGCCAGCACGCGCCCGGCGCCGTCCAGCACCGTCACCGCGTAGTTGCCGCCCTTCACCGACACGTCGGGGATGCCCTGCACCAGCTGGAAGGGCCGCAGCTCCACCTCCCCGCTCTTGCTCAGGATGGCGCGGAAGAGCAGCACGGGGGGGTCGTCCGAGGCCGGCAGGCGGTCGCGCACGTAGGCCAGGCGCTGGGCGGTGGTCCACTGCGGGCTGCTGCAGCCGGCGTAGTCCATGTAGTCGTAGGTGCGGCTGCCGTCGATGGCGCGGGTCTCGTTCACCCAGTAGCCGTTGTCGGCGCGCACGCGGCACACCCCGCCGCTGTAAATGTCGTCGTAGCCCAGGTTGTGCAGCATCTCGTGGGTCACCACCCAGGGGGCGCCGTCGACGTTCTGGATCTCGACGATGCTGCTGCGGCGGGCGGAGTCCCAGGTGATGCCGATGGCCCCGTCCTGGCCGTGGCTGCGCAGCCAGCCGGTGGGCACCACGGCGATGAGGCGGTCGTAGCCCAGGGCGGCGGCGCGCGAGGAGAGGTGCTCGAGGATGTTCATGACCTCCTGGTCATCGGTGATGCGCCCGTACCAGGCCGGCTCGTACCAGTGCAGGGTGGCCGCCGGGTGGTAGCGCAGCTTGCCCTCATCGGCCAGGGGGTAGGTGCCCAGCACGTGGGCCGCGCTCTGGTCTGCCAGACGCTGCATGCGGGCGTAGAAGTCCCACAGCGCGGTGCCGTCCCAGCGGCCGGGGAAGTAGCTGTCTGCCTCGCCGCTGGTGTTGACGAACACCTCGTAGAGCAGGCTCAGCTGGCTGGTGGGACTGGCCGAGGCGGAGAAGCCCCCGTCGGACGGGTAGTTGTCATGCTCGCTGCTCTCCCGCACCCGGTCGGAGGGGTCCACCATGGCGGTGTACTCGATGCCCCCGAAGCTGGCAAAGGAGGAATACCCCGCGGTGTGCGCGGGCCGCGGCGCCTGCAGCACGCGCACGTTCTGCAGGCGGGTGACCGCCAGGTCGGCAGGGTCAGGCAGCAGCAGGTCCAGCGTCCCCCCGGCGGGGATGGTCACCGTCTTGCGGTAGCTCCAGTAGCGGGGGATGTCCACCCAGCCCGGGGCGTAGACGGTGATGAGGCGCCGCCCGGCCTCGGCCCGGGTGTAGCCGGGCCAGTTCCAGTCGCTCACCGGCAGGATGAGCTCCACGTCGGTGGTCACCGGCACGGTGAAGGTGGAGGTCACGCTGGTACGGAAGAGGGTGTTCTTGCCCACCACCAGGCCAGAGGCGGTGTCCACCACCTGCACCGGGGTCACCCGGCTCAGGGTCAGGTTGCCGGAGGTGCCGCTCACCACGTGCAGGCGCAGCGGCACCGCGTGGGTGATGCTGCCGGCGGTGCCGGTGATGGTGACCTCGTAGTCACCGGGGGCGGGCAGCGTGGCGCGGGACACCACGAAGCTCACCTGCGAGGTGAAGGGCGGCAGGCCCTGGTAGGGCACCGGGTAGGCCGACACCCCGCGGGGCAGGCCGGACACGGTCAGGCGCACCGTCTGCGCCACCCCTCCCGCCAGCCCCACGTCCACCTGCAGCCGCTCGGTGACGTCGCTGGTGCCCAGGACGGCCGGGGTGAGGTCCAGGGTCAGCTCGGGAGCGGTGGCGGTGACCGTGAAGTCAAACAGCCCCGGGGTGGGGACGGTGCCCCCGGCGCGGGCCACGGCGATGGAGAGGTCCTGCTGGTCGTAGCCATGGTCCAGGCGGTCATCGGAGACGGCGGCCCGGAAGGGGTAGGTGCCGGCGGTGGTGGGGGTGCCGCTGATGCGGCCGCTGGCGGGGTCGAGGGTCAGGCCGGGGGGCAGGCGGCCGTCGTCGATGCCCCAGGTGTAGGGGGGCACCCCGCCGATGGCCTGCAGCTGTGCCGAGTAGGCCACCCCCACCTCGCCCGCGGGCAGGTTCTGGGTGGTGATGGTCACCCCCGAGGGCAGCACCTGGGCCTCGGCCCACACTGCCCAGTCCTGGGCGGAGGTGGCGCCGGCGTTCACCCGCAGGGTGAAGTGCCCGGTCTGGCCCGCGTAGGGAGTGAGGTCGATGGAGCGGTTGTCGAGGCGCCGGTCATAGGTGGCGGCGATGTTGGCCAGGCGGGTGCTGCGGCCGCCGCTCACCCAGTAGACCTGGAAGGTGGCCCCGTCACTGGCGGTGGCGCCTTCCAGGAAGCCCACCTCCAGGTAGAACGAGGTCCCCTCGGCCAGCGTCATCTCCGGGTACTCGCCCAGGATGTAGCCCCCGCTTACCCACTCCGGGTGGGTCTCCAGCACGCGGGCGGCGGTGGTGCCGTTCTCCAGCCGCACCCGCTCGCGGTGGCAGGCGAAGCCGCGGGAGTCCGAGGTGCTGCCCGGGAAGGGCAGCGCGACGCGCCCGTTGCTCCAGTCGGCCTGGTCGGCGTTGGCGACGAGGTCGTAGGACAGGGTGGGGTCCAGCGCCTGGGCCGGCGCCGGCGGGAGCACCAGGCCGGCGGCCAGCAGGGCCACCGCGGTAAGCATCACCAGCACTCTGCGGATCACTACGCATTCCCCCTTTCAGGACTGTAGCGTGATGGGCAGCGGTACCGGTGCTCTCACCTCCCCGAAGCGCGGACGGTGCACGGGTATGACTGGCGCGGCGCGGTCCGCGCGCGGGTGGCGGGACCTTCCGCAACGGTGGACATAGTGAAGCGAAACCGGCGGGGCCAGCAGCGGCCAGTGTGGCTGGTCAGCGGCTACTTCTATTCCAGCACGGGCCGTCGGCCCGCTCAGCGCACGAACTCCTCCACCACGCTGCGCACCGCGGTGCGGCCCACCTCGG
>JARYMO010000155.1 GCA_029907055.1 Syntrophomonadaceae bacterium
GACTCCCAGTTGTCCTCCACCAGCCGGATGTCGTGCTTGCGCGGCTCGATGCCCAGCGCGCGCAGGCTGTCCAGGTAGAGCTCGATGACGTCGTCGGGCGATGGCTTGAGGATGACCTGGTACTGGTAGTAGTGCTGCAGCCGGTTGGGGTTCTCCCCGTAGCGCCCGTCAGTAGGCCGCCGCGAAGGTTCCACGTAGGCCACGTTCCACGGCTCCGGTCCCAGCGCGCGCAGGAAGGTGGCGGGGTTCATGGTTCCCGCTCCCTTCTCCAGGTCGTATGGTTGCTGGATGATGCACCCCCGGGACCCCCAGAAGGTCTCCAGCGCCAGGATGATTTCCTGAAAGGTCATGAGCACCCCTCCCATCATCGTGTCTGCCCACCGCGGCGATGCAAAAAGCCCATCCCCTGGACAGGGACGGGCTCACCCGCGGTTCCACCCTGATTGGCCTTGCGGCCCGCTCTCCCACGCAGGCTTTACTCGCCGTCGCCGGCTTTCCTCCTGCAGCTCCGAAGCGCCCTTCAGGAGTCCCCCATGCCGGATCCCACCTCTGCCGGCTCGCTGTGATGGAGGTTGTCTCCCTACTCCTCTTCTTCATCGCCAAGTATGCAGTCTAGGGGTTCATTCTACCGGTTCTCAGTGTACCAAGCCGGATGGGGCTTGTCAATCGGCTGCCGGCCGCCGCCCGCTTCCCGCTCCCGGCGCCCGCAGGGAACGCAGCAGCTGCCTGAAGACGAAGCGCCGGTCCAGGTGGTACTCCAGGTGGCGTCCCAACACCTCCTCCAGCAGCGCCTGCGCCCGCGCCGAGGCGCGCAGCCGCAGAACGGTGTCCGGTCGCGCCCCTCCCAGCGCCAGCAACAGCGCGCAGCTCTCCCCGTCCAGCGACAGCGTACCCGCTGCCGCCCCTGCACACCGGTCGCACAACAGCCCCCCCTGCGACACGCTGAAGTGTTTCCCCGGCCGTCCCGTACCGCAGTCGGCGCACTCCTGCAGGTGCGGGCGGTAGCCGGTCTCCGCCGCCAGGCGCAGCTCGAACCAGCGCAGGAGCAACGGGGCCGCCGCGGCCCTGCACTCCAGGTGCTGCAGCACCTGCAGGAGGTCGTCGAACAGGCGGGGGTGAGGGTCAGCTTCCTCCAGCCCCTTCTCCACCAGCTCCATCAGGTAGGCCGCCATGGCGGTGGCCTCGATGTCCTCGCGCAGGTCGGGGAAAAAGTTGAGGGCACGGCCCTGGGTGACCAGTCCCAGTTCGCGTCCGCGCCTCACGTGCAGGCGGGAATGACAGAAGGGCTGCAGGCAGGGGCGCAGGCTGGAGGACGGCTTCTTCAGGCCCCTGGCCACCGCACGCTGCTTCCCCTGCTCCCTGGCGAACAGCGTCACCAGGGCATCGGCTTCCCTGAAGTCCCGCTGCGAGAGCACTATCACCTCGGCGTGGAAGTCCACCACACGTTTCCCCTTTCCCCGCCCCGGGCTACCCCCGGCTCCCGCTCTCCGCCAGGCAACGGGCCACCAGCCGCAGCCGCTCCAACTCCACCTCCGCGGTGAGGCCGCCGCTGGTACCGAAGATGAACCCTCCCTGCCCGTTCCCCTCGGCCAGTACCTGCCGGACCGCCAGTTCCAGCTCCGCCCCGTCGGCCGTCAACAGGACGTGCAGGTCAAGGTTGCCCATCAGGCAGAGGCGCCCGTGGTACTGCCGCCGCAGCGCTGCCAGGCTCATGCCGGAGGCCGCTTCGATGGAATGCAGGGCGCTGAAGCCGGCGGCCACGATGTCTTCCACCAGCAGGGTCAGGTCCCCCTCGGAGTGGAAAGCGGCCGTACCGCCGTGGCTGGCCACCCCCGCCACGGCGCCAGCCAGGCTGGGGAAGTACGCCCGCCGCAGGTAGTGGGGGTCCGCCAGGGGCCCCTGGCGGTGGGCGATGTCGTCAGCAACCATCACCATCTCCACCCCGGCCGCACACAGGGGCCCTGCCGCCCGCGCCAGCGCCAGGTGCGCCTGCTGGAACAGCTCTTCCAGCTGCGCCTGTTGCCGTGCCAGTTGGCGGAATAGTTCCTGCCACCCCAGCAGGTCGCGCGCCCACGACAGGCCCCCCGGCAGCAGGGCGACCACGAAGCGATCGCTCTCGCCTGCCCAGAAGCGGACCTCCCGCATGGCCGCCGCCTTCACCCCCTGCTGCAGGCAGCCCCCTGCATCCACCACCGCCAGGTCGATGCCCAGCTCCTCCTGCAACTCCCGCTGCATCACCAAGCGCTCAAGCCCATCGCGGGGCGCCCGCCCGGCCCGGGCCGCAGCCAGCGCCGGGGGCACCACCAGTTCGCCCCAGGGAACCCGGTCCGGTGGACGGTGCCGCAAGGCGGCCCTCACCCGCTCACGGGGGGTCATCGCTCCTCCGGACGCGGCCGGGGGGCTGGCGCGGATTCCTGCTCCAGCTGCAGGTAGGCGTGCATGAGGCTCCCCGCCACGCTGGTGCCGATACGGTCCGCCCCCACCTCGATGAGTTCCAGGGCCTGGGCCAGGGAACGGATGCCCCCTGAGGCCTTTATCTTCAGCCATTCCGGGGCCACCGCGCGCATCAGGCGCACATCCCGGGCGTGGGCCCCGGAAGCCGCAAAGCCGGTGGAGGTCTTGACGTAGTCGGCTCCGCCCGCCGCCACCTGGGCGGTGGCCAGCTTGATCTCGTCCGGGGTCAACAGGGCCGTTTCGATGATCACCTTCAGCAGGGCCCCCTGGTCATGCGCCAGGCGGCTCAACTGGGAGATCTCCTCCCGCACCGTGCGGTAGTCCAAGTCCTTGAAGGCCCCCAGGTTCATCACCATGTCCAGTTCTTGCGCCCCTGCCTGCAATGCCCAGCGGGCCTGCTCGACCTTCAGCGAGGCCGGTTCTGCGCCCAACGGGAAGGCGATGACCGTGCACAGCCTGACGTCGGTCCCGCGCAGCACCTCGCGGGCCAGCAGCAACCGGCTGGGGTTGACGCACACGGCCACGAAGCGGTGGAGTGCGGCCTCTTCGCACAGGCCGCGCACGTCAGCCGCGGTGGCATCCGCGCGCAGCAGGGTAGACTCGAGGTAGCGGTTGAAGTGCTCCCGGGCGCGAAGCGTCATGGTCTCACTCCTGCCGCGGCGCTCAGCGGTATCCCAGCCCCTTGAGCGCCGCCTCCTGGTTGCGCCAGTCCTTCTTCACCTTGACCCACAACTCCAAATAGGTATGGATGCCCAGCAGGTCTTCGATGTCCTGGCGGGCCGCCTCGCCGATGCTCTTGAGCATGGCGCCTCCCCGCCCGATGATGATGCCTTTCTGCGATTCCCGCTCGCAGTAGATGACTGCCCGCACGTAGGTCAGGTCCGGGCGGCGCTCCTGCATCTCCTCGATCTCCACCGCCAGCGAGTGCGGGACCTCCTCGCGGGTAAGCTGGAGGGCCTTCTCGCGGATCAGCTCGGCCACGATGAACCGCTCCGGCTGGTCGGTGACCTCCTCCGGGGGGTAGTAGAACGGGCCCTCGGGCAGCGCTGCGAACACCTTCTCAATGAGCGTCTGCACGTTGGTGCCACGGATGGCGCTGATGGGCACCACCTCGGCGAAGCGCATCCGCGCCTGGTACTGGGCAATGCGCTGCTCCACCACGTCCTGGTCTACCAGGTCGATCTTGTTCAGCACCAGGAACACCGGCATGGGAACGTCGCGCAGCAGTTCGAGGATGTACTCCTCCCCGCGGCCGATTTCACTGCTGGCGTCAACCATGTACAGGATGAGGTCCGCGTCCCGCACCGTGGCCTGCGCCACTCCCACCATGTATTCCCCCAGCTTGTGGCGGGGCTTGTGCAGGCCAGGGGTATCGATGAAGATGATCTGCCCCGCCTCCGAGGAGTAGATGCCCTGGATGCGGTTGCGCGTGGTCTGTGGCTTGCTGGACACGATGGCCACCTTCTGCCCCACAACCGTGTTGAGGAAGGTGGACTTGCCCACGTTGGGACGACCTATGATGCTCACGAAGCCCGATTTAACAGCCATCGGATGCCTCCCTCGCCTCCAGCACGAAGGCCTTCGGCAACAACTCCTCGAGCGAGTATATCCCGGTATTCCCGGAACCGTCAACACATATCACCCGCAGCCGGGGCGCAAACTCGGCCAGCGCCTGCAGGCACGCCCCGCACGGATACACCATCCCCGCACCGCCGCCGACCAGCGCCAGGGCCGTGAAATCGCGCTCGCCCTCCGACACCGCCTTGACCAGGGCCACCCGCTCGGCACAGATGGTCAGTCCATAGGAGGCATTCTCGACGTTGCACCCGGTGTACACCTGGCCGGAACGGGCAGCAAGCGCGGCGCCCACGCGGAAGCCCGAGTAGGGGGCGTAGGCGTGGCAACGGGCGCTCCTGGCCGCTTCCTGCAGTGAGCG
>JARYMO010000156.1 GCA_029907055.1 Syntrophomonadaceae bacterium
CGCCGCTGGACTCGACCAGCGGGTGTTCCAGGTGCTCCAGGTGGGGTGGATCAACCAGGTGAACCAGCCCCCGCAGCTGATGATCGTGCAGAAGCTGGGAGTGAAGTGAATGAAGGCCAGGAGGCATTTTGCCATTCTCGAGATCGTGGCCAACGAGAGAGTGGCGACCCAGGAGGAGCTGTGTGCGCTCCTCCGGGCCAGGGGGTTTGAGGTCACCCAGGCCACCGTGTCGCGGGACATCAAGGAGCTGAAGCTGGTCAAGGTGTCTGACCGCCTGGGGTACCGGTATGCCCTGCCCGACAGCTCCAGCCAGCGCTATTCCCAGGACCGCATGCGACGGCTGTTCAATGACGCGGTCATCTCGATCGAACATAACGAGAGCATGGTAGTCATCAAGACGTTGCCCGGCACCGCCCATGCCGTGGCGTCAACCATCGACGCAGCGGACTTGGAAGGCGTGCTGGGTACAGTGGCCGGGGACGATACCATCCTGGTGGTGCTGCGGGCGCAGTCGCACCTTGCTGACACCGTGGCCAGATTCCGGGGGCTCATCGGGCCCCGCTAGGACGGGAGAGACAACGTGCTGCGGGAGCTGTACGTCGACAACCTGGTGCTGATCGACCAGATGCGGATCGAGTTCGGCCCGGGGCTCAATGTGCTTTCGGGGGAAACCGGGGCTGGGAAGTCACTGGTGATGGATGCCCTGGGCTTCCTGACCGGCGCCCGGGTGAGCAGCGAACTGGTGCGGGACCCCTCCCGCCGTGCGGTCATCGAAGGCGTGTTCACCCTGCCCCCGGAATCGCCCCTGCGGGAGTACCTGGAGGAACAGGGGTTATTGGAACAGGGCGACGACGTACTGGTGCTCCGCCGCGAGTTCGGGGAAACGGCGCGCAACGTGGTGCGCATCAATGGCCGCGCGGTGAGCCTGGGGCAGCTCAAGACGCTGGGTGAGCAACTGGTGGACATCCACCTGCAGCACGACAGCCAGCTGCTACTTCACCCGCGCATGTACCTTTCCTTCCTGGACAGCTTTGACGCCTCCATACCGGCGCTGACAAGGGAAGTGGCCGCCGTCTTCGAGGCGTGGCAGAGCGCCAGGGAGGAACTGGAGCGGCGACGGCGGGAAGAGCGGGAACGGGCCCGGGAAGTTGAGTACCTGGAGTTCCAGGTACAGGAAATCGAGGCCGCGCAATTGGTGCCGGGTGAAGAGGAAGCGCTGCGTGCGCGCCGCGAGCGACTGCGCAACGCGGAGGACCTCCGGCTGGCGGCGGAGACCGTGACCCGGCTGACCTACGCTGGGGAAGGTGACGTAGCGGCCTACGACCTGGTTGCCGCCGCGCTGGAGGCGGCGCGGCGCCAGAGCCGGGATCCGTTCTTCTCAGAAATGGTGGGATTGCTCGAGGGGTGCCTGTTTGCCCTGGAAGACTGTGGCATCCGGGCTGGTCAGTTCGCACGGGAGCTGGGCATCGACCCCACCGAGCTGCAGGAAGTGGAGGAACGTCTGGAAACCGTCATTCGTCTGCAACGCAAGTACGGCGAAGGTATCGAGCAGGTGCTGGGCTACCTGCGGCAGGCGCAGCAGCGGCTGGAGGAACTGCGGGCAGACGAGGAACGTGCCACGGCACTGGAGGCAGATGCCAGGGTGCTGGCGGAGCGCTACCGGGAGCTGGCGCGGGAGCTCTCTGCGCGGCGGCAGCAGGCGCGGCTCCTGCTGGAGGACCAGGTGCACGCCGGACTGGTGCAGCTGGGGATGCCGGACGTGCGCCTGCAGGTGCTGGTGACACCCAGGGAGGCACCAGCCCGCGACGGGATGGACCAGGTGACCTTCCTGTTTGCCGCCAATCCCGGCGAGGAACCCCGCCCCCTGGCGAGAGTGGCGTCGGGCGGAGAACTCTCCCGGCTCATCCTGGCCATGAAGAAGGCCCTGGCCCGGGTGTACCGGGTCCCCACCCTGATCTTCGACGAGATCGACGTGGGGGTGGGGGGGAGTGCGCTCAACGCCATGGCACGGGTACTGGCCGAGCTCTCCACCACTCACCAGGTGGTGCTGGTCACGCACTCCCCCCAGGTGGCCAGTTATGCTGACACCCACTACCTGCTGGAGAAGAGGAGCGCGGGGGGAAGGGTGACCACCGCTGCCCGCCGCCTGGAAGGACAGGAACGGGAACGCGAGATTGCCCGCATGATGGCCGGGGAAGCCTATTCGCCGGTCACCCTGGAGCATGCCCGGGAGATGCTGGCGCGGGCACGTCAGGAGCGGAACCGCTAGGGGGGCAAGGCCGGTGCAGGAGCGGATCGGTCGTCGCGCTGTCCGGCTCGCCGGCAGGAGATTGCCGGGCGGTGTCGAAGGTTGCTGACGGCGGGCCGCCTGGTGCGGGGACGCGAGCGGCACTGGCCGGGAAGCGAGGGAGTCACAGTGGAACGCATCATTGAGGTCTTGATTGCCGATGACAACGTCGAGTTCGGCGCCGTGATGGAACAGTTCTTTGCCGGCACCCCGGACCTGAGGGTAGTGGGGCGCTGTGCCAACGGCCTGGAAACGCTGGAGGCGCTGGAAACCACCCGCGCCGACGTGCTGGTACTGGACTTGGTGATGCCGTTCGTGGACGGCATCGGCGTGCTCGAGAAGCTCCGGCAGAGAAAGAGCGAAGACCGCCCGCGGGTGGTGGTTCTGACTGCCTTCGGCCACGAGAACATGACGCGCAAGGCCCTGCAGCTGGGAGCGGACTACTACATGGTCAAGCCCTTCAGCCTGACCATGCTGGCGGAGCGCATCCGCCAGGTGGTGGTGGCCGGGCACGGGCCCGTGCTCCCGGCGGCGGGGGAAGAACCCAACGTCGAGCATGAAACCTCCCGGCTGCTCCAGCAACTGGGGGTGCCCGCGCATGTCAAGGGGTACGTCTACCTGCGGGACGCGGTAGTGCAGGTGGCGCGCAACGGCTTCCTGGTGGGGAAGGTGACCAAGGAGTTGTATCCTGCCATTGCACGTGAATACGGGACTACCCCGGCGAGAGTGGAGAGGGCCATGCGCCACGCCGTTGAACTGGCCTGGCTGCGTGCCGATGAGGATTTCATGAATGGCCTCTTCGGCCATTCCCTGCAACAGGAGCGGGCAAAGCCCACGAATTCAGAGTTTATCGCCGTGTTGGCCGATCGCGTGCGCATGTGCCTGGGCCTGCACTAGGTGCCGGCTGGCCGCGCAGTGAGCCGTGGCCGGCCGCGATGCCGGCCAGACCGAGAGGGCAGCGCCGCACAGGGCCTTCCCGCTGGGAAGGCCCTCATTTTTCGCCGGTACCACCGGCGCAGGAGGGTGAGAATTATGAGAGTCGCGGTGGTGGGGATGGGGGCCCTGGGGACGGTGTACGCGTGCCTGCTCAAGGAACGCGGGCACGAGGTAGTAGGGGTGGACCGTCCCCAGGTCATCGACGCCGTGGGCAAGAGTGGGCTGCGGGTGACCGGCATCTGGGGGGAGCATGCCCAGGCGCTGGATGCCCTGGTGAGCGGCGTGGAGCAACTGGCCGGGCGCGAGCTGGACGTGGTAGTGGTCACCGTCAAGTCCTTCGATACCGCAGCGGTGAGCCAGGAACTGGCGCGGGTCATCGCTCCTGAGACGCTGGTAGTACTGGCCCAGAACGGGTACGGGAACTTCGAGGCGGCAGCGGCCTCCATCCCTCCCCGCCAGCTGGTGCTGGCCAGAGTCATCTTTGGCTCCGAGACCCTCGCTGCGGGCGCGTCGAAGGTCACGGTCATCGCCGATGACGTGATCCTGGGCTCGCCCGCCAACCTCATACCAGGTGAACGGCTGGAGCAATTGGCCGCCGAGTGCAGCGCCGCCGGCATCCCGACCCGTGTCTCCGACCAGGTGCTGCGGTACGTGTGGGGGAAGATCATCTACAACTCGGCACTCAACTCCCTGGGTGCCATCCTGGAGGTGCCGTACGGACGACTGGCGGAAGGAGAGGACTCGCGCGCACTGATGGATGCCATCGTGCGGGAGATCTTCGCCGTGCTGAGCGCGATGGGCGAGCAGACGCTGTGGCCGGATGCCGAGGCGTACCTGGAGGCTTTCTATGGCAGCATGGTGCCCTCCACCGCACAGCACCATGCCTCCATGCTGCAGGACATCCAGCGCGGGCGCCGGACCGAGATCGAGGCGCTCAACGGGGCGGTGGTGCGGCTGGGGCGCACGCACGGCGTGCCCACCCCGGTGAACGAGGTGGTGACGAGGCTGGTGCGGGCCAAGGAGCGGCTGCGCGCGGAGGCACTGGCCTGAGCACATACCGGCCCGGTTTGGACACCCGCTGGGGAAGGTGGTAATATGTATCACAAGGAAATCGCTGCCTCCCGCGGCCCCGGGTGGCGGGGCGTTCCTT